>DATNRC010000230.1:0-8533 GCA_036703705.1 Candidatus Obscuribacterales bacterium | reverse complement strand
CATAGCGCCAGGCAAATGCCTTCTTGTTAGCAAGACATTTTGCTGTCCATTCTGCAATTTGCGGGCGAACGTGAAGGAAATTCAGGGCCACCTTGACATCGCCGACAATGGCGCAATCCGCAGCGCGAAGTTTTCCTACTTCGGCCGCATCGATATCCATATGAATTACCTTCGCGTAAGGCGCGAATTCAGCCAGTTTGCCTGTCACACGATCGTCGAATCGCGCCGCCACGCAAATAAGAAGGTCGCATTCCTGAACTGCCAGATTAGCAGCTTTCGTACCGTGCATTCCGAGCATGCCCAGATTGAGCTGATATCCTCCCTCGACAGAACCGAGCCCCTGAAGTGTTGTCACAACAGGAATTCCCGTGGCCTTCGCAAAAGCCCGCAACTCGTCAGATGCCTGAGCAATGCGAATACCGCCGCCCGCGTAAATGAGAGGACGCTTGCTTTTCACGATCATTTCGCGAGCATGAGCGACCTGCCGAGCTTCGGGACGCGGCACAGAAGCGTCAGCCTGCTCTGCGAACCGGGCGTTGTGGACATCAGCCATAGCCACATCTTTCGGCAAATCGATAAGCACAGGCCCCGGCCGTCCCGTGCGGGCTATCTGAAGAGCCTCATGCACCACATGCGGTATCTTCGCGGCATCACGGACGATGTAACTGTGCTTCACCACGGGCATCGATATGCCAAAAATATCCACCTCCTGAAAGGCGTCGGTGCCCATGAAAGGTGTTGCCACCTGTCCGGTTATGGCCACAACAGGAACAGAGTCCATGTAGGCGTTAGCTATGCCCGTGATGAGATTCGTGGCGCCCGGACCTGACGTGGCGAGACACACACCGACGCGTCCGCTGTGACGGGCATACCCATCAGCCGCAAGCGCCGCCGCTTGCTCATGACGAACGAGGATGTGTTTGAGGTTTGAATCGACAAGCGCATCATAAAGAGGCATGATTGCGCCGCCGGGATAACCGAAGACGGTGTCGACCCCCTCCTTCTCTAATGCCTTTACGACTAACTCTCCGCCTTTCATCAGTTTCCTTTCCAGAGTTTGGCATGCTGCCAGTGACGACTTATCGAATGTGCCTCCTGCGATTAGCGCAATATCTTCGCCACCTCACCCCACCAACCGTCGACCTTGCTCGATCTGCTCTCGTCCTGCTTCGTCCTTCCGATTAGCGCCATATATCCGCCACCTCATCCCACCAACCGTCGACCATGCTCAATCTGCTCTCGTCCTGCTTTGTCGTTCCGATTAGCGCCATATATTCGTCACCTCATCTCACTAATCGGCGACCTAGATCGCGGTCCTATCTGGCCGCCCCGACAGGAGCTTTGTTGCCATCTTTCTTGCCGGAGGCCAGCCAGCTCATATTCGCTCTCAATTTCTTGCCGACCACCTCAATCGGATGGTTCAAATCTTCATCGAGCAGGCGGCGGTACCGCTCGCGGTTGCCCTTGTTTTCATCAATCCACTCGCGAGCAAAGGAGCCGTCACGAACTTCAGCCAGGACCACGCGCATGCTTTCGCGAACGTGGTCGTCGACAATTCGCGGTCCACGCGTGAGATCGCCGAATTTTGCCGTTTCACTTACAAACTCATGCATGCGTGCAAAACCGCCTTCATAAATCAGATCGACAATGAGCTTTAGCTCATGCAGGCATTCGAAATATGCGACTTCAGGCTGATAACCCGCATCGACAAGCGTCTGCCAACCTGCAGCAATGAGCTCTGTAACGCCCCCGCACAAAACAGCTTGCTCGCCGAAAAGATCCGTTTCTGTTTCTTCAGCGAAAGTTGTTTCGATCACACCTGCACGAGTGCCGCCCAATCCATTGGCATAGGCAAGCGCCGTCTCCAATGCGTGTCCTGTCGCATCCTGATAAACGGCGACAAGACAAGGCACTCCCCGGCCTTCCTCATACTGCGTGCGGACCAGTCTTCCCGGTCCCTTCGGCGCAATCATAACGACATCCATATCCTTACGCGGCACGATCTGCTTGAAGTGAACGTTGAAACCATGGGCGAACATGAGCGTGGCGCCATCTTTCACATTTGGCTCAACAGCATCTCTGTATTGCGCCGGTTGTGCCATGTCCGGCGTGAGCATGGCCACAACATCTGCACCTTTTACCGCTGTTGCAGGATCGACAGGACGGAAGCCATCTTCTTCCGCCTGCCGCCACGTCTTGCCACCAGAGCGAAGACCGACTGTAACATTGACGCCGCTGTCTCTCAGGTTGAGGGCATGTGCTCTACCCTGGCTGCCATAGCCAAGGACGGCTACAGTCTTTCCTTTCAGCCCGTTGGAATTAGCATCGCTTTCCCAATACATTTTTGTCATGACCTTCTCCTTGTGACTTTACCTAGTGCGCTGACAGGGCGCGTTGCGGTGTCGGAACAATATTCGTGACTGCACCGTCAGAGGCGGAAGAAACCAGGCGTGCGTATTTCGCAAAGACGCCTGTCTTGTAGGCCGGCTCGGGCGGAGACCATTTGGACTGGCGGGCGGAAAGATCCGCTTTTACATTCACCGATCTCGTCGTGACATCGATTTCAATCAAATCTCCGTCTTGCACATGAGCAATTGGCCCGCCGCACGCAGCTTCCGGAGAGACATGGCCAATCATGAAGCCATAAGTAGCGCCACTGAATCTGCCATCAGTTATCAAAGCGACGGAATCGGAAAGTCCGGCGCCCACGAGCGCTCCCGTGACGGCAAGCATCTCGGGCATGCCGGGCCCTCCCTTTGGTCCGACGTAGCGAATGACCACGACATCACCGGATTTGATGGCACCCTTCTGTATGGCCTGGAATGCACCTTCTTCGCTGTCAAATACTCTGGCTGGACCTTCAAAGCTCACGCGATCGTGACCGGCGAGTTTGACTACGCAACCGTCCGGCGCCAGCGAGCCGCGAAGAATTGCCATGCCGCCCATCTTCTTGAGCGGATTCTCGAAGGTGCGCACGACAGCCTGCCCGGGCGTTTCCACGGCGTCGGCAGCTTCTTCAAAGAGAGTGCGCCCGGAGACTGTAGGTTGATCTTGAATCAGCCCCGCTTCCATGAGCCGCTTCGCCAATAGACGCTGGCCCCCTGCCGCCTCCATATCGGGTGCGGTAAACCGGCCGCCTGGCTTCAGATCAACAATGATTGGCGTTTTTGCTGAAATTCTGTCGAAGTCTTCAAGAACAAAGTCCACATTCATTTCGCGAGCGATGGCCAGCAAATGCAAGACGGCGTTGGTTGAGCCGCCTGTAGCCACAACAGAGGCGACGGCATTCTCCAGAGCCTTTCTGGTGACGATTTGCCGCGGGCGCAAATCATTTTTCAAAAGCTCCATGACTAAAGCGCCGCAGCGTTCCGCAGCGGCAGCTTTACGTGGATCTGTAGCAGGAATGTCGTTGGCACCCATGGGCGAAACGCCGAGAAATGTGGCTGCCGTGGACATAGTATTGGCAGTAAATTGCCCACCGCAAGCTCCGGCGCCAGGACACGCCCCGTCTTCAAGCTCGGCGAGTTCTTTAGCAGTCATGCGCCCGGCCATGCAAGCACCCACCGCTTCAAAAACGTCTTGAACGGTCACATCTCTTCCCTGGAATTTACCCGGCATTATCGATCCGCCGTAGAGCATCACTGACGGTAAGTTCAATCTGCACAATGCCATAATCGTTCCCGGTATTGTTTTGTCGCAACCAGACAGCGCCACCACGGCATCGAACATGTGCCCGCGAACAGCCAGCTCAACCGAATCTGCAATCACTTCTCGCGACACGAGCGATGCCTTCATCGCTTCGGTACCCATCGAAATGCCGTCCGATATGACGATCGTGTTGAATTCTAGAGGCGTGCCGCCGGCTTTCCGTATGCCTTCTTTTACGTGTTCAGCCAGTCCCCGCAAATGAAAATTGCACGGACCCGCTTCGGTCCAGGTGTTCGCGACCGCGACCAGCGGCTTTTCGAGATCGGCGTCAGTCAGCCCAACAGCCTTCAACATCGCGCGAGCAGGGGCGCGGTGAATTCCTTTCTTGAGTTGGTCGCTGTACATCGCTTTCTCCGGTGTGATGAAAAAAACCCCCGCACCTCTGACAGTTGGTGCGGGGGTTGTGTAGCTTGGTTCTATTCACCTATGCAAGCGGCCCGCACCTGGAGTACGCAATAAGTACCAGGACCAAAATAATGACCAGTTGCAGCAGGTTTAACGACACTTAATCGATTCCAACGTAGGTGTAACGCGACGAACTGTTGATTCGCGTCATACAAGCATAGCTTACGGCGCTGATACGTCAAGGCATTGTTGCGAGCGTGACGAATAGTTGTGACAAAGAAAAAAACATTGCTCATGAAGCCACCGAAAGCGCCATTTGCTGAGGCTTTCGGACTGCATGGCCATCTTCTTCGGTTGAAGAACAGGAGAAGTATTGATCTATATAGGCTTTGTTGGCGGCATCAATCAAGGCTTTGATTGCGGAAATTTCAATGTCGCGATCTATGCCCTTGCCTTCAAATAATTCTCCGTTAGCGTTTGCTACCACCACTCGCGACACGCTATTAGCATCAAAACCCGCGGATTCAGACCAGCTTCGATGACTCAAGATCTGAATAGGAGAAAATTTCTTCTCAATTGCTTTTTTGACTGCAGCAAGCGACGATTCCTTGCCTACATACTCCTCTTCGATTTTGCCCTCGTAGTCAAAAAAGCGGCCATGCATGATTACGGTCGCACGATTGCCTCTCTTTCCGTAGTCGAATCGCTCAATCGATATGGGTCGGCGATAATTGTGGTAGGCATCCATGAGTTCCTCATCAGTAATGCCTTTTCGCCTGTCGCTGAACTGATCTTTGATGAATTGCGCAATTGCGGCCTTCTCCTCATCAGCGCATACATAGCCATAACTTTCGATGATCGACTTTGCATGATTGCCGCCGCTAAGAGGGCCAAACAGCATTGTGATCCGCTTTCCAACTTCCTTGGGATCGAACGGCTGATAGGCAAGGGGATTTTTCAGTATTGCGTTGGTATGCCCACCTGAGGAGTGCTTGGCGGCATTATCTCCGCTGACGGGCCAGTGCGGCTGTCGCGGCAACATATGCTTGCTCACGAAATCCGAGATCGCCTGGATACGCTCTGTTGCAACACCGGTAAAGAAGGGATTCGCAGATCGTGCTCGATCGCCAAAGTGCTTGATGATCATTATGCATTGCTCTAGCGAAGCATTACCGGCTCGCTCACCAATTCCGTTTATGCAGCCTTCAATCTGGCGAGCCGGACCGTCAAAGACCGCATTGATTGTGTTCTGAACTGCCAATCCAAAATCATTGTGACAATGGACGGACCAAGTTATGGAGCGCTCGGGGAATTCCGCTTCCATGATTTGCGCATGCGCTTTCATTTTCTCGACAAAGTATTCTGAACCTTCCAGGCTGGAAGCGCCACCTATCGTGTCCGGGCAATTGATCACGCCGGCACCGGCCGCAATGGCTGCTCTTATAAGCTCCGTTGTGAAATCGAAGTGCTCGCGCATGCGCGAGTATCCTTCCGGGCTGAACTGCACTTCCAGCCCAGCATCGACAGCCATTTTTACAAGACGATATACATCCTCGACTATCCCTTTCTTGTCGTCTGCGCTTTTCCCGAGAGACGCCGGCATGAGCTCCGGATCTACAGGAACATAAGTGTGAAGCCTGGCCTTTTTGTGCGGAATGAGAGGAGCAAGCGATTGGATGGTCTTTATGACTTGCTCCTCGCGCAACTGACAGAGAGCGGCAACAACAGGAACATGATTCATGGAGAGAACTTCTTCTGCGATTCTGTTTACGATGTTGAAATCAGTCGCGCTGGCAGAGGGAAATCCAGCTTCAAGAACGTCAACCTTCAGAAGGCAAGCCAATCTCGCATATTCAATATTTTCAGCAAAAGACATTCCTGCCCCCGGACATTGCTGCCCATCCCTCAAAGTGGTATCGAACACCTTGATCTGACGCTCTTCACAGCAACGCAGCTTCGCAAATGCTCGCTTGTCCCTTGTGTGCACCGCATCGATTCGCTGGTTGTCCCTTGCGAACTGCTCATCTATCGCTCGGTTGTCCCCTGCGAACTGCGCATCGATTGGCCGGTGTTTATCCATGATCATGCCCTTTCACCCCTGAAGCAGTAAGGGCTCTGCCAAACGACAGAGCCCAATTCAATTGTGTTGAAAGCTCTGTCTATCCGTATACGCGCAACAGCAGGAGTCCCAGGTCGAGACCCAAGCTAAGCGAGACAGAGCTGTTCAAATTTGATTGCATGCGAGCAAAGTACCTCGCTCGAAATTGAAAGTCAATCAAAGTTTGCGCAGCCTTTACGAAAGCAAGAATTGGTGCGGCATTTCAACGCATATATAGATAGAGACCGCATATTACATAAGAAGAAGGACAAAAAATGATAGATCAGCTTTGATGAGTAATCGTTAGAGCTGGCGGTACATGACGAAGGTATCAACAAAGCCCAATTTTGGATGCCGGAAAGCGTCAGGGAGGCGACCTCCGAAACGGATGTCGCAAGGCATAATGATCATCATCCGTATCTTCACCCCACAAATAGAGAAGCTATCATGGCTTCTTCATGTCTGTGATTTGAGAAACGTCCATCGTTTTACAAGCGCCGCCTTTCCCCTTAACCAACTCAGAAGGCGGCAGAGCACCGCGAACATCCAACTCTCTAATCGCCGCCTTCTTTCTGAGGGCGACCTTTTCTTCATTTCGTTTAGCCTTCCTTCTCTTGGTACCCATGGCTTCTCCCTCCCACCTGGCAGATATGCTGATCATAAACCATTCTCTTGAAGAGATTGTGAGGACCCAAATTTGCGACGGAAGGAGCAAATGAAGAAAGCCATGAGCCAAGAAAAAAAGCTCAGCATCATCGTTTCGACAAGCATATCCTCATGGTGCAAACGATTCAACACTATGCCCGTTATAAAAGCCCTTCCGATAGTTGAAACTGGTGACCGCAGGTTGCACATGTGATGTCCGAACTGTTATGCGCGAGCGAAGTAAAACTTGTGTCGCTGGAGAAAGTGTGTCAAGAAGGCAGCGAAAAAATCAGAGGGGCATCACCTCCTTTGCGCAGCGAGCCGGCGTGGCTCGCCACGCGACAAAGGATCCTCAACGTGCTGGCAAGGCACCTTCTCTGACTTATTTTCTCGGCACGGTCAAACGACCTTAGTTGGCATTCTCCCCCAAAATAGTGAAAGTTGCGTGAGAGCGACTTTGTGGAAATTTTTGAAACGGAAGCACGGATTTCTGCAGATTCACTGCCTCTCGCCAGGAATACGCCACCGCATTCAGTGATGCTTGAGCCATTCGCCACAAATTTTTGGTAGCCCCAAAATGCTCGATGTTTTCAGATACCTTATTCTTTGGGAATAAATAGGGAAACCAAGGCGTGCATAGATGATAAAACCTCATCGATAAATTTGAGATGACAGACAAACCCGATTGCCTTGAGGAAACTAATGACAGCGAACGCAAAGTGGCTGCGCTGTCAGACGAACATCCGGTGATCGACGAACAGCTTTCAATTCCTCCCGAAACCCAGGTTGCCGAGTCCGATAAAGTGGCGAAGCCGGAGCTGGACGACCAGGTCGAATTGGTAGCGGCGGAACAACTGGCAAAAAGAGAATTGATTCGTCCCTGGCCCATCAGGGCTGATGAAATTGTTTCCGAGGAAACATGGTTGGAGTGGAAGCATCAACACGATCGAGAAGAAGAGCGAAGAAGCGCACTACGGCTCCATTCACAGGCACAGGTTGGCTTTGCCGTCCTGGCATCTCTGGCTCTGCTACTGGCTATTGTCTTTTTCTCGCTGTTCTTGATCATTTTGTATGGGCCTCATTAGGCACTTAGGCTAAGTAAGCAACGACGTGCCTCATGCAAATCCACTCGGAATCATTACAGAACGCCATTGCAGAACACGATCGCAGAACGCCATTCACAACATCATTTCGCCAGCGAAACGTCATTGCAGAACGCAATCGCATAACACGATTCCGGAACTCCATCGCAGACCGTCATTGCAGAATACTATTGTAGTACGCGGTCGCAGAACGCCATTTCAAAACGCCAGCAAGGCGTCATTGCACAACGCCATTTCAAAACACCAAAGACAGATCGAGAGGTGGTAACCACCTCTCGACTGTTGCGAGCTCAAAAGCGTGTTTTTATGCCACGTCAACTTTTTCTTCCGACGGAGGCTCGGTTTCCTCGCCAGCCGCTTCATCAACTTGAGCAGCCTCTTCCGCTTCAGCAGCGGGCTCCTCGGTCTTTTCCTCGGATTCTTCGCTTTGCTCTTCCTCGCCACCTTCAGCAGTTGGCTCAGACTCTTCAGCCTTCTCTTCCTCGCCGCCTTCGGCAGTCGGTTCTGATTCTTCGGCTTTCTGTTCTTCACCACCTTCGGCAGTTGGTTCGGCTTCTTCAACCTTCTCTTCTTCACCGCCTTCAGCAGTGGGTTCGGCTTCTTCAACCTTCTCTTCTTCACCGCCTTCAGCAGT
>DATNRC010000229.1:0-8789 GCA_036703705.1 Candidatus Obscuribacterales bacterium | reverse complement strand
GCTGTACTCGAGCAAACTGTTTTGGAAACGCTCTTCCCCGGTGCCCATCAGCATAAAAGCGGCATTTTCTTTGCTGGTCGCCGCTTTCATTTCTGCACCGCCTGCAATACCAAGCCGCCGGTACGCGCGGCTTACCGCCTTGTCGGTTTCCAATTGCAGGCGCCATCTCTTGCCGTAGAAATAGCAGAGATGCTGGGCGAGCCAGTCCGCTTTCTTTTCCCAGCCCGGCAAATAGAGCGCTGCGTAATTCGAGAAATTGCCCAAGCTCACAAGACGCTGAAACGTGAATGTCGCCATTGGCGAAGGCAAGTCATGATCGTAAAAGTCACGCGGGGCAACACCGAATACGATGCAATCCGGCTTTTTGTCACCTTTGAGAAATTCGTCGACATAAAGATAGGCGTCGGAGATCATCTCGCCAAAAACAGCGAAGCTGAATATCTTCTGGTCGGGCAAACCGGCTGCGGCAAGCTGTTTTGCGAGCACGATCGAATCGTGATACTGAAAAATACTGTCTATTTTTGGCTCAATTTCCTTGTCCATGGCCCAGAATGGGAACATGACCAGCGAAGAGCCCAATAAGACGATGTTGGGACGAGCGGCTGCCTGCCGCCAGGACTGGACGGTAAGATCGATCGATGCCGGGCTGTTCCAAAAATCAGCGCCCTGCCCGTTTGCTTTGCTGCGCTTGCCATCGCCCAGCCAGAGAAAGGCGTTTACCACCATAAAAATGATCAAAGCGCTAATTGCCGCATTTCTGACACCACGCCCGGTGCCGCCAACTTGCTTAGCCTTATGGCTTGAAGTTGCGTCAAAAATTTTGCCGCTAGGCTTTGCTGGTGTTTCTGTTCCTGCGGGCAAATCCAAGCCCCCTTTCAGCCCTTGACTATTTTAGATAACTTTGCCGAAGCGAAAACGAGAACGCCTTAATCTAAGTGCGACTCAAGCCTCGCGACGCTCTTCTGCCGCAGGCATCGCCTTTTTGAAGGTCGGTTAGAATTCCTCAACTCAGATACTGTTGGGATCGGCGTACGGAGGAATTTCGTCCGCCTGCTTCTTGGGTTTTGCAAATGGGCTGAACGGTGCTTGCGGCTCGCCGGGCGGAGTCGTGAAATTGGGAAGTTCCTCCGGACCGAAGCGGTATTGATACGTACCAGGGGGCAACTTCCTCAATTCACGCAATTGTTTGTTCATGCGCTCGAACATTTGAGCCATCATGCGATTCATATCTGTAAATTCGCTGTTGGAGCCCTCGAACGGATCGTATGAAAAAGGAGAAAAGCCGAATTCCGGCACCCCGCGCGGCATTGCCTTGGGCAAGGGCCCGAGAATGCGCGGCCGTTCAAGCGCGTCAGGCGGCGTAGGTTTTGCCGACAACACGCCCACCCCGGCAATTTTCTTCAAGCGCTCCACGCGGTCGGCATAAGGCATTCCAGGGCTGGTCTGGCCAAACAATTTGTTTTCCAGTCTGCTTAGCCGCGCATTGATAGACTCATCGCGATAGGTCTTCTTCAAGACGCGCCATTCGATGGTATCAATCGCCGGATAATTCCCTTTGGCAGGCGGTTGAGATGCCTTGGGGCCTTGATCAGGAGCTGCTTCAGGGCGTTGCTTGTCGGCGATCGCTTGATGCAAGCGGTTCCATCTTTCTGGGATGGTGCCAGGCTGGGTGGCGCCAAAGACTAGAAGCTCAATCCTTTCAATTCTCTTTTCGTCAGGGTCGTGATCGTAGGCACGGGAGAAAAGACGCTGCTCCAGCTTTTCCAGCGCCTGTGCCGAAAAAGGGGCTGCTTGCGCCATTGCCGGGGAAAATACAAAAAGGCCGGCCAAGACAAAACTGACGGCAAAGACAAAAAGCCGAGCTTGTCCTCGGCAACGCGGGGATATGGCTCGACAATTCGCGCTTTTCTTTCTCACGATAACCATTGCCGGTCTGGCTATCTTGGGGTTTCCAACAAGTATCTATCGCCTACATTATCACTAATATCTGGATCGTTCAAAGGTTGCCAAATGTTCCCCATTGCCGGGCGGACTGCCCGGCTCCGCTTTCCGAGGCGTCATGACAACCTCCGCGCGACCGGAAGTCCCAAAGTCGGCGTCGTCGAGGCTCCGCCGTCAGCGACTGACGAATCGCTATGCGCATGAATGCTCGCTTGCCAATCAGTCTTCGGAAGCGCGAAATTCGGCGTCGACCACATCATCGCCAGCGCCGGCAGTATAGCCGCCACCGTCGTTGCCGAAGCCGCCATAGTTTTCAGCACCGCCGCCGTAGTTTTCCTGCCCACCGGGCGCCGCGCCTGCGGTCGCGCCGGCAAAATCCTCGCGTCCGGCAGCCTGCTGCAAGAGCACCAGCGCTCCCCTGAGCTCGTTCATGATTGTCTTTACAGTCTCCAGATCGGCATCATCTTTGAGCTTTTGCCTGAGGTCCGCAACGAGCATTTCAGCGCGTGCACGTTCCCCTGGCGTCACGCGATCGGCAAGCTCGCGAACCTGGCGTTCCACCGCGTAGCAAATGCTGTCTGCTTCGTTGCGCACATCTGCTTCTTCCTTGCGGCGACGGTCATCGGCTGCGTACACTTCCGAATCGCGAATAGCTCGCTCGATGTCTTCCTTGGACATATTGGTCGAAGCAGTAATGGTGATCTTCTGCTCCTTGCCCGTCATCTGGTCGCGGGCGGTCACGTTCATGATGCCGTTGGCATCGATATCAAATGTCACTTCCACCTTCGGAGTGCCGCGCGGTGCAGGCGGAATGCCGTCCAGCCGGAAGTTGCCCAATAGCTTGTTGTCCCTTGCCATCGGACGCTCGCCCTGGAAGACGTAAATGTCCACCGCTGTCTGGTTGTCATCAGCCGTAGAAAAGACTTCCGCTTTGCGCGTGGGAATTGTCGTATTGCGGTCGACCAGCTTGGTGAAAACGCCGCCCATGGTTTCGATACCGAGCGAGAGCGGTGTCACGTCGAGCAGAACAACGCCCTTCACCTCGCCGCCGAGAACGCCTGCCTGAATGGCCGCTCCCACAGCCACGACTTCATCCGGATTTACGGTCTGATTGGGCTCTTTGCCGCCCGTGATTTGCTTGACCAGCTCAACCACAGATGGCATGCGCGTGGAGCCGCCCACCAAAACTATCTCATCGAGCTGCTCGTAGCCGAGCTTGGCATCCTTGAGGGCTTGCTCCATAGGAGCCCGGCAACGCTCCACCAGATGGCGCGTCAGCTCGTTGAATCTTGCCCGTGTCAGCTTCATCTCCAGGTGCTTCGGCCCAGTGGCGTCGGCTGTAATGAACGGCAGCGAGATGTTAGTTTCGGTTACTGAGGAAAGCTCGATTTTGGCTTTTTCCGCGGCTTCGGTCAGACGCTGCAAAGCCTGCCTGTCTTTGCGAAGGTCGATGCCTTCAAGATTCATGAACTCGTCTGCAACCCAGGTGACGACACAATGATCGAAGTCGTCGCCGCCGAGGTGAGTGTCACCGGAGGTGGACTTCACTTCGAAAACGCCATCGCCCACTTCAAGGATGGAAACGTCGAATGTGCCACCACCGAGGTCGAATACGAGGATGACTTCGTTTTCTTTCTTGTCAAGCCCATAAGCAAGGGCAGCTGCCGTGGGCTCGTTGATGATGCGCAGAACTTCCAAACCGGCGATCGTGCCGGCGTTTTTTGTCGACTGACGCTGGGAGTCGTTGAAATACGCAGGAACCGTAATCACTGCCGACGTCACTTTCTCACCCAGATACTTCTCGGCATCTTCTTTGAGCTTGCGCAAAATCATCGCCGAGATTTCTTCGGGAGAATAATCCTTGCCCTGGATCGCCACCTTGCAGCCGCCGTCGGAGCCTTCTTTCACTTTGTAAGAAACAATTTTTTGCTCCGCTTGCACTTCACTAAAGCGGCGTCCGATAAAACGTTTGATGGAATAGACAGTGTTTTCCGGGTTGAGAACGGCTTGTCGACGGGCCAGCTGGCCAACCAGGCGCTCACCTGATTTAGTGAATGCGACAACAGAAGGCGTTGTCCGTCCACCTTCCGAGTTGGAAACCACGGTAGGTTGTCCACCTTCCATCACTGCTACAACGGAGTTGGTGGTTCCCAAGTCGATGCCTACTGCTTTACCCATCTTTAAAACTCCCTCTACTCCTATAAAGTCGGAGGTCCCACGGAATTATACTTTGGCTTGCGCCGCCTGCGGCGGGGTTTGGTTCTGCTTGGCAGAACTGTTTGCAAATAGCTCGGGCCTTAGCCCCATGATGCCCGCTCAATAGTAAGTACATTAACAGACTTATACAAAGCTTTATATTGCGCTATTACTATACACCAACACCATATACCCAGTGAATTTTATTCTCCTTTGCTGCCTACCAGTTCCTTTTACCACTAAACAAACACATTTCCTCAATCCGGGTCGCTTTTATGACGGACGAGCAGCGGCAATGAGCGTGCCCAGATCGCGACAATTCTCAGGAACACTGGCAACGCCCAGCCTGACATTGACCCTGATTATCTTAACGGCCGATGTGGTCAGAGGACTGCTGGCGACGATTTCACCGAGCCGGCTGGCAAAATTTCTTGCCGCCGCCCCTTCCGTTTCCGTGAGCAGGAGGGCAAAGCCATAAGGCTCGAAATGTCCTGGTATGTCCGTCTTCCTGCGTATACGATCGACTCTTTGCGCCACTTGGCCTAGTACTGCCCTGTCTGACAGGACAGACAGATCCTCGGTCTCCGAATTCTCCACATTCAGCTCCAGCTCGAAGATAAGAAGCGAAAAGGGTCTCTGGAATCTCTCAAAGCGGGTGTACTCGCGCTCCAACAGGTAAAAGAAAGCCGGATACATGAGGAAGCCTGTTTCCGGAACGACAATCGACTTCTCAAAAGCACGAATGGCCGACCAGTCGATTTCCTCCCTGGGGACAGCGTTTTTCCCAAGTTTCTCCGGATTTTCCTTCCAGGAAATCAATCCGCAAGTGATGAGATTGAAGATTACTGGCACCCATCGCGGTTTGGGCATCGGATGACGCCTGAGCAAATCCTCGAGCGTCGTCTGATTGTCTATCACCTGGTAAATCATTTTCTGTAAGTTGAGGTCTGCAGCCACACCCTTTGCAACCATCTCCTCGAAGAGCTGCTCGCTCATTTGGGCATGATTCCTAACCAGGAACGATTCCAGCGAAACACCAATCTCATCGAGGAATTTTGACTGATCGAGCAGTGCCGCTCCTTCCATCAGCAGTTGATCCAGGCGCTTGCGAATTGTTTCGCGATTCTGCGGCGGCTCCGGCAAAAAGCGAAACTCTCCTTCTTGCCAGCAGCTAAGCTCGATAAGAGCGGTTTCGCCTTCCGAGCCCCGCAATTCGCAGTGCAAGGGCACACCGTCGCTGAAGAAAATCACGGCTTTGTCGGAGAAACTCTCAACAACAAGTCGACCGGTCATTTTCCCCATGGCAATTGATTGCAAAAGAGTCGGCATTTGCATATTCTGCAAATCACCTTCCAGCATGGGACGGACTTTTTGCTTCACCCCTTCTTTTGGCGGTCCGCCCGCAGCAGGCGGAGTAGACGCCGGCTGCCCCGGGGGCTCGAAAACCGCGCTCGTTTGTTGCTCGACTATCGCCTTGTGCTGACCGGTGCTTGCTCGAGGATCTTCCGTTGGCGGACGGTCAACAGCGAATTCCCCTCCCCTCACCCGCGAGAATCCTGACAATTGATCGCCAATCATGTGATGGATCAGACCCGGATCGTCCGAGACGATGCTCCATTCAAGCTTGGACGCGGTTCCTTCGCCGTGGTACAGCATCCACAGACTCTCTGCTTTGCCGCCCTCATTGAAAACCGTCAGTGAGTATTGCTCGCCGCCATCTGCAAAAGGCAGCTCCACCGTGCGACCGGCATTGGCATTGCCCGCAGTCATAAGCTCTTTGATTTGAACTTCAGTCGGGCACTTTGGTTGCCGCGGCATCCTGATGTTCTGCTGAGATGGCTTGTGGTTTTGCAACATTATCAGCCGCCGGGGCGAACCTCTGGGACTAAACCCCGTCTGTGTAAGTTTTACGTGTCCTAAGATCTTGTACCCATCGACTGATGTTTTAGCTTAATAGAACAAAGGGTGCTCTTTGCTCCTCTCCTTTTCTCACTCATGGGCAGTTCCAGGTGTTGAGAGCTGGGCTCGTTTCAGAAATTTCGCGGTTTTTCTGACAAAGATCGAAGATTTTCGCAGGTGAGCCTTTCTGAGATCTCTCCAAAAGCGCGCATATCTTTACAACATCCAGGGATTCTCCGAGGATCCTTTGGGGCTTCTCCCGGAATTCTCAATGACTGCAAATTCTCACGCTGAGCTCTGCGCTTTCTCGCATGGCGCCAGCACTTCGCCAATAGCAAGAGCACAAACTTCGACTTTGGTCATTCTCGAATTGGCAAGCTTCACCAGGTCGGATGATTGGTAGCGAAAGGGAATGCGTTCAAGAAGCGGCTGCCAGTGAAGAGGCACGAGCCTGTCAGCAGCAATTTCCTCGGCGATGCGCAGGGCTTCCTGGGGAGAGGCTACGGCGTATTTCCCTCCGATGGGAAGACATGCCGTGTGCACCTGCATTCCCCGCAAGCTCTCAGCAATTGCCGGCGTGTAAATTGTATCGCCGCCGTGATAGTAGCCACTTAAGTAGTATCCATTGACCGGCTTTCCCGGTGCAGAGCTTCTTGCGTTGAGAGCGAGGATTGTTTTGCCGAGGCGGTTGATTGGATGATGGGCCGGAACTGCTTTAATGGCTATATCGCCAAACTTTAACGTCTCGTTGTGTGAAATAGGGATGAGCGCGTCGGCAGGAATGCGGCGCCGATATTTTTTTGCCATCCAGTCTATGAGCTCGTCCGGGCCAATGAATTTGCAGTGCCATTCTTCCCATAGCTTGGGCGATAAAAGGACGCCATGGTCAAAGTGCCCGTGACTGAGAAGCACCACATCACCGCGCGGAAATTTCGTCCAATCCACCGGATCTCGAAAATACGGGTCCACATACACGTGGAGCCCTGCCACTTCAAATTTGACGGCACTGTGTCCCAGATACGTTAGAGTCAATTAGCCCATCTCCTTCGAGCTCGACAAGCGTATCACATTGCACAAAGCACATTTCAATGTAAAATCAGTGGTTTGTCGAAATGGAAACTCTATTGCAGACACACGTCCTGCCGGAGGGAAAGATGCGTACAAGACGAGCAGTTAGATTGATTTCACTGGCGGCTGCTTCATCACTGGTTGTTTGTGGAAGCCTTTCCGACGCGGCATCAGCCAAAAGTCGAGCGATCGAAGTTATCAAGTATTTCAATCCGATTCCAGAGAAGAAGCACAATCTAAACGAATCTCAAGATCGCGTAATCAAATCACGCAAGTTCAAGTCGGTGACGATTGAAGGCGCTAAACCAGTAGCCAATCAAGAAATCGGCCTGTTTGTCATCGTTCCCCCGGAGAAAACAGCAGACGAATCGCTGGTCAAATCATTGCTCGCTCGTCCCGAGATCGCCGGCATCTCCGTGCTCATCCCCTGGCGCACACTGGAGCCCAAGGAAGACGAGTTCAACTGGCAACCAGTGGATCAGCTTCTTTCCTTATGCAAAGAGAACAACAAGAGCCTCATTTTGCGCGTCTCCACAGCCGGGCTCGACCTGCCGTCAGCTGGCGGCAATTCGGACACGCCTGATTGGGTATTTTCGGCAGACGTGAAGTCCATGGAGTATAAGGGCGCTGACGGGAAACAGCACCGCATGCCCATTTTCTGGGACACAAACTATTTGGCCAATTGGTCCAATTTCATTAATGAAATGGCATCGCGCTACGACAAAAATCCCCATATTCACAGCATTGGTATTACAGGTGGCGGCATTGCCGGCGGCACGACCGTGGTGCCTAACCTGAGCGGAGAAAAGGACGGTTATGCCGCCTTGTCAAAAGCGCTGACAAAAGATCACGGCATGAACCAGCGCCAGATCGTTCAGCACTGGAAGTACGTGGCCGATATCTTCCCTAAAGCTTTCGCCACGGCACGTCTCAATTTCGATGTCAATCCGCCGATTGCCGGAAGACAAGGACAAGATGCCTTGGATGAGATCTCGGACTATCTCATCTACCGTTATGGTCAGCGCGTCTATCTCACCAGGCAAAACGTAAGGAGCGGCAAGCGTGGGTTTGACGACTACCGCCTGGTATTGAAATTTCATCCCGACACATTTACCGGATATCAGTTGACGGGCGCGGTGACTGCTGAAGCGCTCCAGCAGATCGCCAAGAATGCTCCTGTCGACGGCATCAGCTATGTCGAGCTTCCGGCAGCTATTCTCGAACAATCCGAGAAGGATGGCAAAGTTGAGCAGGCATTGAACGATCTGCGCTCAAAACTGGGCTATCAAGTTGTTTCGCAGAAGATCACATTCAATGATACGCTGAAAAACAACGAGAAGCTGAAAGTCTCCTTTACCTTCTACAACCTTGGCGCAGCCTCACCGATGAGACCAATTCGCCAGTTCGACAAGGATGTGGCATCAAGCTATCGCATTCAGGTCGAGCTGCGCGATGCAAACGGCAAGCCTGTAGCAATCTCCTATCACACGCCGTCGATTCCCACGAATCAATGGCAAGCAGGCAAGGCAATCGCCTGGGAGGAAGAATTGAAGATGCCCAGCTTGAAGCCGGGCAAGTATTCAGTTCACATCTCGCTTGTTGACAGCGATACCAAGCGCAAATTACAAATCCTCAATGCCGCGACGACAAAACAACCGACGCCGGAATTCACTATCGCGGCCGGC
>DATNRC010000228.1:0-3269 GCA_036703705.1 Candidatus Obscuribacterales bacterium | reverse complement strand
TGTACGTGGACCGATGAAAGAGGCATGTGTTCTCGATCATCCAATTCCGGCCTATCCAGGCGGCGATCGTGTTCGGGCCGTCACCGAATTCACGCCACTCGGTCATTTTGAGCGTTGGTCCCTTATAAAAGTCAGACCCCTGACTGGACGACTGCACCAGATCCGGCGGCACCTCAAGCATCTGAGTCATCCGATTGTCGGCGACGTCAGGTATGGCAAAGGCGAGATCAACAGAATGTTCCGAGAGAGCTACGGACTGCATCGTCTGTGTTTGCACGCTTATAAACTCACCGTCAATCATCCGAAACATGGTTTCAAACTGACTGTGACTGCTGCGCCGGACGACGAGTTCGGGCAAACACTGGCGAGGATGGGGTTGGCAGTTCATGAGAGCAATTGACTGGATTGTCATGAATTTATTCGTTAACATGGCACCTTTCAAAGGAATGCAATGCGAAAAACGATCAAGGCCTTAGTGTTGTCAGGAGCGCTCTGCGCTTCTGTTGGCTCTGCTATCGGACTGGAGTCGAATGCCAGTCAGCCGGATGCTGGTCCTAGCGCCGCAAACACTGCAAATACAGCAACGAAGAGCAACAAGTCGGACAAGAAGAGACTGGGTCTTATCAGGCGCATTCTCGAGCCTGTTACTGAGCTGCAGACCCAAAGCATCAAATTGCAAGAGCAAATCATCAAGCTCGAGCGACCAATTGAGAGCCTGCATCCGCCCGTTAGCGACCTTTCCGACCGCGTATCGTCTGTGGATGGGCAGTTATCCAGGCTTCAAAAAGACGTGGCTGCTGTCAATGAAGAGCTTACGCTTGTCCGATCGGACATAAAATCTGTCCAACAGCACCTCAGTAAATTGGAGAAGCCCATTGGTTCCCTTCAAGATCCTCTCACAAGTCTCCGCAAGCCTCTCTCTAATCTCGCCGCACCGATCTCCAAATTGCAGCTTGAAGTCACGGAGTTCAAAGAGCAGTTTGGCGATCTCAAAGAGAAGATGACTCGCTTGGAAAAACCGCTGGAGAATGTTAATGGGCAGGTGGCCAGGCTGGAGCAACCACTCAACGAGCTTGGTAAGCCCATCCTGAGCTTCCACAAAGACGTTGTCGAACTGAAATCACAGTTGAGTGAATTGATTGCGACAGTAAAAACAATGACCTCTTACATCATAGCTGTCACAGTTTGTTTTGGCAGCTTACTCGTGATTGCTTCTTTGGTCGGGACTGCGCTCACCTGGAACACACTAAGGCGAAATCTCTTGCGCTCGAAAGAGATGGAGTTTCCCCGCGCTCGTATGGATGAAGAGCGTAAGCGAGAAATCGCAGTCAAAAGGTGAGACGCAAGCTCGAACCAATTGCGTACTTGTTGGGCGGAGTGCCGGGATCGCCCTGCGTCGACAGAACTCTAGCTTGAGAAAAGCGAATGAAATATCGGAAGTTGCTTCAGTCAATAACAACAGCTTTCTTGCTCTTCCTCAATGTCCCTCCGGCTGTTTCTCAAGTCGATACTGAACCCCAACCCAGACCTACCGTAGGTATCGCCCTTGGTGGCGGCGGAACACGTGGATATGCTCATGTGGGAGTTCTGCGCGTTCTGAAAATGAACGGGGTGCCAATCGACATGATCGTTGGAACCAGCATGGGCGCCGTTGTTGGCGGACTGTATTGCTCTGGATTGAGTTGTGATGACATTGAGGAGATCCTGATGAGCAAGGGTTTCTCCGATGCGTCAGAGCTTCTAATCGACAAGCTCGATCTGGTTGTTCTGCCTATAGCAGTTGTCCCGAGAACACTGGCCAAGAAGTCGTATTCGGGTCTGTACAAGGGCAACAAGCTGGCCAACTTTATCAACTCTAAATTGCCGTCGAAACGAGGGCTGATCGAAGAACTGCCGATAAAATTCGCTGCCGTATCATTTAATTTGCTCGATGGAAAGGCGCATGTAATCAATTCAGGTGACCTGGGTAGGGCATTACAAGCAAGCAGCGCCGTCCCGGAAATACGCCAACCGGTACGCTGGCAGGAAATGCTGTTAGTCGACGGCGGAGTCACTGACAATCTGCCTTGCAAGAAAGCTCGTGAGCTGGGAGCGGATTTGCTCATAGGCGTCAACGTAGATGAACGTTTGTACCAGGTAGATGATAAGGCTTTTCGTGGCATAGGTAGTGTCAGCAACCGTTGCGTCACTGCCAACCTGGAAAAGCTCGACAGAGAAGAAGAAAGCGTAGCCGATATCGTCATTCACCCGGAAGTGAGCGGCATCAACTTATTGTCTGGACGACGTTTGGACATGGAAAGGGCAATAAGTGCAGGCGAGCGGGCAGCTGTAGAGGCAATACCTAAAATATTGAAGGCATTGGAACAAAGAAACATTCCAACGCTCAATCCATTGCGGGACGGTCATCGGGAGCGAATCAAAATCCGCGGAGAGCCCCCGCAGCAGCTTGCTAGATAACGCTTGCCGGACACATGCAATCTCGCGCACCAATATTGCAAATACTTGCCAAGCGATGGCTCTGAATGTGCCAGTGATCCCGTCGAGTTCGGGTGGCCAAGCAACGGATCGATGTGCAATAATGTCTGTCCGACCAAAGAGTTCAAGAGCCTCTGCTTTCTGCGCAAACGGAGCGTGCGGTGGCGTACGGACACTAACCCAGCAAGGAGAGAGCACTTTATGGCAAAGGAAGACAATACCAACAGGATTCGGACACCTCATTCTGATGCGATGGAAGCCGCCCAGGCTGAGCGAATAGGTCCCGGCTTCAAATGGCATTACGGTCGCATTACTCGTTTAGGCATGTACGATTTGCTCTCTCCCGCCGAAGACCGACGCTCGGTAACGATTCTCTGGGAAGAAGGCGGACTCAGCTGCCAGCACGGTCAAATCAATGATGAACAGTGGGAGCTGTTAAAGTTGGCATTCGCCACCACAGGCATGATCTCAGTATTGAGCGATCTGGGGGATGATCTATGGATGTACGATCTCCGCTTTGTCGAAGCCGTGCGTTGATTCGAAATTCGTCGCCGAACGTGCAGCACACGCTTGCCGTTGGCATTCTTATCGAGAGTGGGAAAGCGCAACGGATTACTCAAACGATATCGTTTGAGTAATTTCTGACCACAACTTTTGGGCGCAGGAGCCTCCGATTAGCGGGCAGCTGCTGGCGCAGGGGGCTCCGACTAAAGGGCAGCTGCTGGCGCAGGAGCCTCCGACTAAAGGGCAGCTGCTGGCGCAGGAGCCTCCGACTAAAGGGCAGCGGCTGGCGC
>DATNRC010000227.1:0-16131 GCA_036703705.1 Candidatus Obscuribacterales bacterium | reverse complement strand
GTATCACCGCACAACTTCGATCAGCTCCGCCCTCTTAACTTCGGCACCCGCGCGCTTGTTGAGCCAATTACCGAGGAGGCAATCAGCAAGGCACTGGCGAATTATGACGGAGAGAAGGCAAAAGAGGTATGCGAACGCCTGCGAGCCTCGGCCCAATTGAAATTCGGCGTAGATGCGTACCTCAAGATTTATGAGCAGGTGTTAGCACGCTCGAAACAAACAGCACACTTATCTCTTGAAGAAGAGAGCCGGCATTTCGCTTCGTACATAGAATCGATTGCTTACCTTTTGCCTGAGAAACGCAAATCGCTAATCGATTACCGGAGGCTAGTATCGGCCATGGAATCGGAAAACGAGCAACCGACGATACTGGTGAGAAACTACATCCTGGAGCGCATGCTCAAACGCGCGCTGAAACATTCCACCGTAAAAAAGATCGCGCGCCGACTGGCGCCCATTGCAAAGTCAATGGCGTCGGACTAGATTGACTCGTCCAGGGCGCAAGTCTCCGCGCAGTATGTTCGACACGATTGAAATGTGAACGCTTTCGGCTGATTCGTTTTCGTTTGGAAAACATCCTGTTTCGCATATCACAAATCCCTGATTTTGCCCCCGTATCGCAGATCAAACCGCAAAAAGTGATTCGTTTTCGGAAACACGCAACCTCGCATTGACGCGCCGCGAGCAAGAAGTCGTACAATATTACCAAGAGGGTTGCTCATGACACAGAAATTTGAGCTAGAAAAGGATCCGGTAATCGAGGCTTACAAAAACGACGTCGACAGAACTCTGCTTCGAGAGAACTTGAAACTCACCGTCGAGCAGCGATTCTTAAAGCTAATGGAATTTCAAAGGTTCGCTGAAGAGCTCAAGAAAGCCGGGAAAGAAGCCAAGCGAAATAATGACAGATCTGGAAAAGCTACTTAGCATTCTGTCGCGTGGAGGTGTTGAGTTCATCATCGTCGGAGGAACAGCTGCCACAGCCCATGGTTCTGCGCGCCTCACATTCGACCTGGATATCGTTTACAACCGATCCCCTGAAAATATAGAAAAGCTTGTAAAAGCCCTATCGCCGTTCTCGCCGTATATGCGTGGCGCCCCTCCAGGACTTCCCTTTGTACTCGATGAAGCAACAATCCGACGTGGTCTGAACTTTACACTGACGACATCACTCGGGGATCTAGACTTACTTGGCGAAATAGCGGGCGGTGGGACCTATAAGGACTTGCTGCCATATTCGGTGCCACTTACAGTGTTCGGAGAGACCTGTTTGTGCATCGGTCTGGAACGCTTGATACAAGTGAAGCGCGCGGCTGGCAGACCCAAAGATTTGGAAGCGATCGCAGAGCTGGAGTCACTTCTCGACGAGACCGCGCCAGAGTAAGTCGTAGTGCGCTCTATCGACTTCCATTAATAAACAGCCCGGCAATCAGCTCCCTGGAGCTCTTGCCCTCAAGCCTGGTCCGCTTCACCTTGAGTTGTTCTACGAGCCTCGAATACCGCGTACACACTTCGTTAAGCTCAATTTCGGTCTTGCGAATATCCTGAGCATGCCTCTTAAGCAATTTGCTTGTCTCCACCAATTCTTGTCGAATATCAGATGACATCGACGCTCTGAGCGCGCGCTCGTACAGCGACACAATGGTCGCAACGGCTTTGGTCGCGTCGCAATTCGATGGAAGTTTCACAACTAAAGGACGCGAAGAAGAAGAAGCGAGCGCGGAAGTGTCCAGGTGTTCGTCAACAAGAAAGCTCACGCGCGGCAAGACCGGCGCTTCGCTCAGGTCATCAAGAGCGCGGATCCTAAGTATTACAGGTACGCCGGGGAAGTTAAGCGATGCCGCCAGCGTTGCCAGCAAGTTTGTGCCCAACACCAAATCCGGTGCTATCGAAAGCGATTCGATACGATCGATTGCCGGGATCAAATACTGCCGCAATGCCAATTTATCAAAGTTCTTCGCCAGGCAATACACCGTCGGTGAATGACCGGCACGCGCAAATGAGCGGGCGAGGGCGACAACCGTCACGCCAGGCACAACCTGCTCTTCGCTCGATGCACAACAAAGCAATAGCGAAATGTGTCTCAAAGGCTGCCTTCCCAAGATTTATCCGGTCGTCCACGTAAACTTTCCGCAATTTCTCGATGGCATTCATTCTTCATGCCATCGCCAACGCTGCTTTTTGCTATCGGTACATTACCCAACTCTTGTCTCAAATCAAAAGCCATGCGGCGAACTCGGTAATCAATCCCCCCTGCAGTCAGGTGATAGTAAGTATCGTAGAAAAATTGATCGGGCAGGACGTATGAATCGAACGACGACAGGATAGGCACTCTCAACTCGCAGGAAAGCTCTTTATACAAAGCGCCAAGCTGAGAACGATTTTCCAGATAGAGCTTGCGAGGAATGCATGGCGGGCAAAGAAAAACTCGCGCATGTTGTTTGATTGCCGCTTCGGCAAAAGAGTTGATAGTGTCGATTGCATCCCGATCGGGCTCAGCAGCACATGTCATTTTCATTTCCCCGAAGCCCGGTGCCGGCAATGTTTTATGAGCAACAACATCGCCTCTTTGATTGAAGGACGAACGAGTGTACGGGACAAGAACCGGCGTGGGGTCGAAGAAGTGCTTGAAGGCGGCGAGCGAATGATGCTCTTTCAAGTAGGTAAAACAAATCCTCGTGCGCTCTTCATAGCAATTAAACTTTCTGCGCAAGAAGTCTCCCAGCCCACGGCCCAGCACCTCCAACTGCTCCGTGTTCGCCAGACAGCGAATTGCTTGCGGGCGGACCTCCAGCAGCTGAAACAGCTCCGTTGTATGACCGTGGGACATACCGAAAAACTGCTCGTACTCAGGCACAATGACTACGACGTCGCCGGCGCGTATATGAGGGGCAACTTCTTTCAACATGTAATCAAGCCCGAAGCCCGCATGAAGACCCATATTTACGACCTCGGCAACAGGGAGTTGCCTTTGCAGGCTTTGCGAATCCATGCCAAATGCCAGGTTGGAGCCCCCGACAAGAACAAGCTTTGGGCTCACAGCATGGCGCAAGGCTGCATCTTTGTCGTTAATCGCCGCCATGTACGAATCAGGACCTTGATGCGGAGGCAGGCAAACGAACAACGCAAAAGCGACCGCCGCAACAACGATGGCCAATGGCGCCTTCGGCAAAAGTTTTTGCTCAGTGCTTTTCATACGTGAATCGCGATGCTTTTGGTGTGGCGTGTAGTTGCCGCGCGACCAGAGGATTGTAGCGCGGACAGAGACATGCTGTCTGAGCCGGCATTTAAGCGAATTCTCATTCACGTTTAAATCTTCACTCTGGAGAAAGATCAGTCATTAAGTACAATGTTCGGGTTGTTTGAGGAGTACTCCATGGGCAGGCTGCGCGCTAAGGCACTTCAACTGGCGGAAAGGTCGTTTTCTTTCTGGCAGTCGCTCGGACTCCATGTAGTGCCCAATCACTTCTACCAACCCATTCCCGACACGCGTTTTCTGGACAATCGCCTCTGGCAAAAGGAAAGCGAGCTGGTGGGCATCGACATGCGTGAAAAGCAGCAGCTCGAGCTGCTCGAACGCTTTGCAAAGAGATACAGGTCGGAATATGAAGCCCTGCCGCGCCAACCGAATGGCGTTCCTTACCAGTTTTACTTCGGCAATGGCGCTTTTGAGACAGTGGACGCAGAGATGCTCTACTGTTTTGTCCGCGATGCGAAACCAGCCAGAATGATCGAGATCGGCTCAGGATGCTCGACATACCTTGCTGCTCAAGCAGTACGAAAAAATGCCGAGGAAGGAAAAAATTGCCGGCTCATTGCTATCGAGCCATACCCGAATCCTACTCTCCAAGCTGGGTTTCCAGGACTTACCAGCTTAATCGAGAGCCCGGTACAGAACATCGCCATGCAGGAGTTTGAATCTCTCACAGCAAACGACATTCTCTTCATAGACTCCAGTCACGTGCTGAAAATCGGCAGCGACGTGCAGTACGAATTTCTCGAGATACTGCCGCGGCTTAAACCTGGCGTATTGATTCACATCCACGACATTTTCCTGCCCAAGGAGTATCCGCGCGACTGGGTTATCAAACACCATCGCTTCTGGAGCGAGCAGTACCTGTTGCAAGCCTTCCTCATGTTCAACGGCGCCTTTGAAGTTGTTTGGGCGGGCAGTTACATGCACTTGAGAAACCCGGAGAAGCTCGAGCAATACGTTCCCAGCTATTCTCGCAATACCTCCTGGCCAGGCAGTTTCTGGATTCGTCGCATGGCTTGAAAGGGTCTGATTTTGCGGCTTGACCAGTGATAACAAAAAATCATAGACCACACCGCTGGTCGTTGGCGAAGGCCATGCCTGGTTTTTGCGCCGCTATGATCGGTTCAAGGCCTTGCAGTTTTTGGCAATGATTGATGAGATGACACCGCTCGACATCGTCCAGGTTGGGCATGCAGAGCAAAGGGGCGCAGTCAAATTGATGCGAAAGTTCTCCGATCAAGACCTGACATTGGCTGACGCCATGGGTCTTCACATTATGCACTTGAAGAGAATCAAGCATTGCTGGTCAACTGATGTCCACCTGGGTCTGACCGGATGCGTACTGGCGATCGACGAACTGCGCTAGCGACAGTATCCGCGCAACACTCCAAAAGCCCGGCCAGGTGCGGCTATGGGAATATTCCCATTGCCGTAAGCGCAATCCGCATATATAGTACAGATCCTCTTTCCCCACGCCCAGTCCATCAGGCAATCCGACCCTTCCGAGCCTTTTTTGATGGTCGCTAACGCCAACAGCAATCTCGAGACATTTACGCCGTCATTTACGCAGGTGGCTGACGCTTCGCCCGCATTTCAATCCGAGGTTTTCGACTCCACCATCGGCCAGAGAATGACCAAACCTGCGGATGTGGCATTAGACATGACGTTAGCCATGTTCAATCGCCCGGCTGACGCCCCGAAAGCACCTGAGGGCGTCGATCCTGCTTCATGGGCGCAGATAAGCAAATGGATTGGCGAAGATAAAAATGTTCAGTTCACGACCGCGGACAGCGGCAAAGTCCCCGATTACATCCTGGGCGCAGACGGCAAGCTAACCAGGAATCCTGCCAAAACAACGCCCAATGCCGACGGTTCCGTAACCATTCAAGTGGAGAGCAGCGCCGGTAAAGAAGCGGCGGCCAAGGCGGCGCAAGCGCTGAAAGTAGCGGCCGTGCAAGAGAAAATCTACTACTGGCAAAAGGCAAATCCGGGGGCAACAGACATACCTGAATATCTCAAGGGCATGCTGCACGCGGCTCAATCCCAGATGCCGGCAGTAGCCGATTCCACACAGCAGCAACAGCAGCCGCAAAGAGTGGAAACTCAACCGCAGCCGCAGCGTGAAGTGAGCGCGCCCTCCGGAGGCTACACGGGTGGTGGTAGCACAGGCGGTGGCATGGGCGGCGAGCGCATCGGCAACAGAAACATCGGCAGCGCGCCGAGCGGCGGATATCGCCCGGGACGTTTCGAGCCCGACGCTCCAATCGATCGCACTGCCATTCCAAAGCCGGTTGAAGGCGATCTGGCAATCAAAGGGCCGCCCTCATGCACAGTGGAGCAAATTCAAGACTTCCTCACCAAGATGGGCTCGCCGGCCGCCAAAGAAGAAGGATTTTCGCAGGCGCTTTATGACGCATGCACGGAAAGAGGAATTGATCCGGCTGTGGCCGTGGGATTCTTCTTGCAAGAATCGACTTGCGGCCGCTATGGACGCGCCAGGGAAAACCTCAGTCTGGGCAATATCAAGGGACGAGCTCCCGAGTCCGGAGGCACCGACGGCACATTCCGCAAGTACAATTCGTGGGCGGAAGGCGCCCGCGACTGGGCGCGCCTGATCGATGAAAGCTATGTGCAAAAGCGCGGGCTGGAGACGCTGTCGCAGGTGATAAGCGTTTACGCGCCATCGAGCGACGGCAACAACGAATCGCGATATGTGGCAACAGTGAAAGGCGTAGTCGAGAACTTCAAGAAGCAGAACGGCGGCACCGCCGTGGCGTAGACCGGTCGCGCTTGGTGCCCAGTCGGAGCACTGCCGGTCCGGAAGACGAGAAGTACACCAATGCTGGTACTGCCGGCGCATTGAGTCGGCACACTACCAGTCCGGATCGCCGTCCTCTTCACCCCAGTCGCCGCTTGCCTCTTCTCTCACGCGCGGTGATTTGTCTTGCTCCCGCTTGACATCCTCGTAAATGTCCTTCATGGAGATTGTGACGGCGCCGACAGGAATGGAGGCAAGCAGCACCTCCGAACCTGGCTCAAATTCGAAAAACTGCCACTGCCCTCTGTCGTTGCGTCTGTGCAATTCGACGCGCTGCCTCCTCTGGTGGACGATCATATATTCCTTCAATGAGGGCATCTGCTTGTAGGCAATCACTTTCTCGCGCCTGTCTATGCTCGCCGTAGACGGCGACAACACTTCCACAATGAGAACCGGGTTGGCAGCAAGTGCTGACGAGTCCTCATATTTCCCGCAACTAACAACCACATCGGGATAACGTACCTCAAAAACCGAGTGGCAGGCGCGATACCGCTCCACCAGTCTCTAGGCGAAGATGTAGCCGGCAAAGGGCTTGGTGCTGAGCCTGCCGAAGCCGTTGAGGGCGTAGCGGCGCAGCTCGAAAACGCGGATTGGAGCATCGACGCCCTGCACATAAACTTTCAAAATCAGCTCCTGCCGGTGGGAATCAGGGATGGCAGGAAACAAGAAGCGCGTCGGGCGGTCGTCGCTGACTTCAGAGATCGGGGCCACGGACGATACCAGCAATTCTTGCGAGGTCCCGAGAATTTGCAAGGTGATTTCGCCTGTGGTGAGTGGAATCTCCACCACTGGTGCTAAAAGAACGCCGCACAGATTGGCTATGTTGAGCTTCACCTTATAGCTGACGTAAGGAACGCGCAAAAGGCTGATGCTCGGCTGCAAGCGATAACCGTCCAAATTGCCGTTGAATACGGCGCTGTCGTCCTTCAATTGTTGAAAGCCCGGGTTCATCAAATTCCAGGCATCGAAGGTGTTTCGGAAACGGTCAGACCAGAAGATGGCGCGGCGCTGCCGAAACAGATCAAGTTCGCGCGCAATCAGCTTGCCTTTGTCCCGCAGCAATTCGAGCTCTTCTTGCAGCTCGACAATTTCCTGGAGAAGCTCTTCCCGGCTGAGACTTTTTAGCGCAATATCGCTCCTGGTGGCGCGCGCATGCAATCGAAAGGGCGAAAAGGCGGAAACATCGTCCAGCACATCCGCTTCTTGCTCGCGCCCCGCCAGCGCTTTCGCATTGAGAGAACGCCGCACGTCTCTGACGCGGCTGGCAGACCAAATCGCGCGCGCTTCATTAATATCCACTCTGCGCACCTCGCGTTCCCCCCGTCGCCGGCAGGGCGTAACCGACGGCATCGACTACAGGCGATTCCATTCGGACATGCGCATTGGTCTTGGAATAAATCATCTGAATATAAGCAGCCGTCGGAATCCAATTCTCATTCGTGCCGCAATCGCTCTCCTCGCCAGGGGCGATGAATCTCAGCAAAAACTCCTGGTCCCTGGAGTTCATTATGGGCTCGAATTTAATAAGCACATCATCCAGGCCATTGCGCTCCATGACCGTTGTCGAAGCCTCTCTCAATGTGTTGCCGGTCGCGGTCATGACTTCCATCAAAGTGCGACCCACGGCTTCGCCATCAGGTGCATTTGCCGGGAAGCTTATGCCGCACAAGCCGTTGAAATCCGCGCGGACACGCACAACTTTGACATTGCGCTTGGCCGTGGAGGCAGCATAGCCGGTACTGCCGCCGAGCAATTGCTCGATCTGCCTCAACCACTCCTGTTCAACCAATTGCTGGCGGTATTCGCCATAAACACGCTCATAAGCTAAATCGGCAATGCTCCGCCTCAAATCCGGATTGTCGATCAAGCGCGAAATACCGTGGAACCAGGCGTCCGGATGATTGTCCACAAGAATGCCTGTCACTCCATCCTCCACACAGGACGAATACACATCCACATTCGAATACACCCCCGCTACGCCGCATGCGCCGTAGTCCCGGAATTTGGTATTTGTCTTCGAGCGGTGGAAAAGTGTGTCCGGCAGCGGCGCAAGACCAATATCAAATCTTTGACGGCTGAACCCACGCAGAAATTTGTCGTAGTCCGGCAACAAGCGAACCAGCTTGACGCCGCGCCTGCCAGCCAGTTCGCGCGGCTGGCAGCCCCATACCGTGAGCTCAACACGGTCGCCGTAGCGATCAAGAACTTCAATCATGCCGTCCAAAAATTCGTGATATTGATCGTCGACGATCCGGCTTGTTGCGTACACTACGCGAACTTTGCCCGCATGGGGAGCACGATCGACATTGCGCTTTACCAGCCCAAAATCAAAGCCTGCCTTGAGCAACCTGGTGTTGGGATTGAGCTCCATCACGCGATCCAGCATGACCGGGCTGTAGACCCTTACGAGTGACGCCAGCTCGAGATATCTCTCCAATTGTTGGATGCGCGGCGGCAGCCTGTGATAGCGTGCGAGTTCGGGATCGGTGTCGAAGGGAATATCCCAGAAGTTGTCGTCCAGGTCATAAATGATTGGTTTGGAGGTAGAAACCGCCTCATTCAAGAGGTGTCCATAAGCCGGCTCTGTATTGCGGCAAAAGATGACTATGTCGGACCAATGGATATCGGAGAGACTGGCCTTGTACTCCAGCGACCAGCGCAGGTTGATGGCGCCTCGTGAAGAAAGAGCGCGCAGCGGCTTAAGAACGCCAATCTGGCAAGAGGCGATAAGAGATGGAACGAGCGCAAGAACGCGGGGTGTATTTGGCATTTATACCGAAGTCGTTAAATGAACCACGCGATCGCCATCGGCCTTGATTGGCGACCGACTGACAATTATAGTCATGAGCATAATACGCTCATTCACATTTGCATCTGAACCTCTGCTTATCTTTGTTTCAAACGGCTAACACCGTCTTATCTTAGTAAGAATTTATGGGAGAACTGCCAAGAGCGCTCTTGCCTTATGATGACAAGCCTCTGGCCAATGCCATCGCTTCTCAAAAATGGTCATCCAGCGAAAAAACTTGATTGCACCGGCGGGCGCGTTCGCGGTCGCGTTGTTTTTGTTTGTCGCCATCAATGCCATCCTTGCCTGGACCCAGCCTTTTGCCGCAGACCCTTTTGCTTATCCGATCAGGACATGGTCGTGGTGGACCACAGACACGCTCCGGCACGACGACGCGCCAATCAATCTTGCCGTGCTCGGCTCATCCTTGACGGTAACCGCTCTTTCCGAGAGCGATGCCGGCTACCTGGGCAAGAAGCTGGACATGGCGAGTTATCGCAGCGCTAAGTTTTTGGATGCGCAGCTGTCATCAAAAATCGGCGGCAATTTCCGCTCGCTGAATTTGTCGTCACCGGGACAAATGCCGTCTGATGCTTACCTTACGCTCAAAACCGCGCTGGCTCTGGGGAAGCGACCGGACGTGATCGTATACGGTCTGGCACCGCGCGATTTTTTTGACGGCACGCTGGCAGATGCCACTCAGACAGAGGCGTTTAAAGTCCTGGAGCGAGTCGTCGACGCAACTGATTGCGCGCAGGAGCTTGCTTCTTCACCCTGGTCCCGTTTGGCACAAGCCGCAAAGGAACGGCTTTATCTTTTGCGCCTGGCCACCGATCTGCAAATGTGGGCCCAGCGTCTTGGCGAGCGAGTTTTACTGGCCGCCGGACTGAGCGCACCGCAAAAATCTGAGTTTCAGTGGACCTGGAAAGAAAGATGCAAGCTATTGCCCTTTTACCATCCCATGGAAGTGATACCAGGCATGATGCTGGCCGACAATCATGCCACCTTCTTGCCTCATGGAGTGCCGCCGCTCGATCTGGCCAGCTACCGCTCGCGATATCGCAATCCGGATTTTAAGATTTATGCTCAGCAAATGCATTTCGTCGAGCGATTGATCGCCCTCTGCCACAAGGAAAACATCTCAATAATCCTCGTCAACATGCCGATTCGCCAGTGCAATATCGATTTATTGCCGCCCGCAATGCATGCCCAATACCTGTCTGACTTATCCGCCATTGCCGCTCGCCGGTCGGTTGCCTTCTTTAACTTGTGCGGCAGCGGTGATTACAAGGACGAGGACTATCGGGATTCAGTCCATCTCAATGCAACAGGCGGCAGGAAGTTCGTCAACCAACTGGTGCAAATGGTGGCGGCGAACGACAAGACTTTGGCACAGCTCAAGCTAGCTTCGACAAAATTGAAAAATGCAGCCATTGCCGGACTCAAATCCACGACAGCCAAAACAGGCATGTAATTCTCATCGGCTTTGCCTGAGAACGCCGCCGCGCCCTTCGCAAGATGCCAAGAAGAGCAATTCTTTGAGGGGCGCTTGGCTTATTGGAGAGTGAATAAAGTTGGTATAACTCTTTTGCTAACCTTAAAGGGGGAGTAATAAAGTCAAGATATGCTAGGTTCCAGCAAACCACCCCCTGGACAGGGAAAGATTCGGCTGCCGAAGCTGCAGTCAACACCAACGTTGGAAAATTTCCAATACATGTGCGAGCAAGCGCATGCCAACTTTCCGCGCGAGGTGGAGCAGGTGTGGGGTTTGCCCGGCAGCAATAAGATGTTTAGCCTGGGCGTCAAATATGAAAGGGGCGTTCCGCACCCCGTATGGACCCTCTGGGAAGACAGCGGCGGAACCGCCAATCTTGTCTGGAAGCAAGAATCGAGCGACTATCAATTGATAGACGACATGGTATCAATGGCTTCACCAGCGAATCCCAGCACTTCGAGCAGTAATCTGGCGGCTGCCACGCCTTCCCAACCGGGCTTTACCAAGACCGACTGGGAGCCGGGCGCAACTGATGCCTTCCAGCGCCAATTCGGTTCGTCCAGCACTTCGCAATCGGGCATGAGCCCGTTTGAAAGCCAGTTCGGCAGAGCGGCCACTTCTTCGCAGGGACTGTCAGCGCTTTCTCCTACAGGCGAGCGAGTGCCCGGACACGGACCGGTGTTTGTGGACAAACAAGCCGCCCCCGCGGGAGTGGCTGGATTCGACGGCACGATAGACAAAATCCCGATGTCCAGCCTTGTCGATTCAATATCCAATGATGGTCTCACAGGACGTCTTGAAGTCCTGGGCGACGAAAGCGTGGGCGAGATTTACTTCCTCAACGGCGTTCCCATGTTTGCCCAGGTCGCAGGCATCCTCGGTGACAATGCCGTGCGCGAGCTTTTGACGTGGCGCACCGGGACATTCGCTTTTTTCCCCGGCGACCGCACGGAAATTCGCAACATTCACAAAAAGCTCAATGAGACAATCATGGAGGGGATTGCGCTTCTCGACAAGAAGAAGCACCTCGAACGTTTGGGTCTCACTCCCGATGCTTATCTCGTGAAAAAACACCGCAATTTGAGCGACACCGAGATCAAGCTCTATCTTTCAAAAGGCGAGCCCGCCGACCTTAACTATCAGTTTGAGGTCTACAAGAGCATCGGTCACAAATACTCGCTTTCCGATCTTTTGCGAGACAGACCGATGGAGTCCGCGGATTGGGTGCCTCTGGTGTTCAACTTTCTCACCTGCGATTTGATCGAAATTCGCCCCCCGGATGCCGTGAAGGTGGGGGCGCTCGATTTTCTCGAAGAAGCCAAAATCGAAGTCGACGCCATCTACACATCAATGCTCAGACCGGAAACCGGCGTGCTTGCTTATCCCGGCTTTCTCTTGTTTTTGCAGCATGAGTTTTATCGCTTCGAGGCGTACGGCTGGCCGATGTCGCTCATTCTTTTTGAGATGAACAGAAAGAAAGACTATGACAGCACCGCAAAAGAAGGCTCACTGAGAAGCAGTGTCGAGCTCTTGCCACCACAGGCAGTTACAGTTGCCGCCAAAAGAATCGAGCTCGTCAAACGACCGCTGGACGTCTTCGGCCATTATGAGACACTCGAATTCGCTCTGCTCCTGCCCAATACGAAAGTAGGCTCAGCATCGTATGTCGCCAACCGCATTCTGCAAACGCTCACAATCAGCCCGCTCTCTCCGCAAATCGACAAAAAAACTCTCAAGCTCGCATTCGGCATCGCCAACCTTCCGGCAGACGGCGAGACTCTTTACGATCTTCTGTCAGCGGTGCGCAGCGCCAAAGACAAAGCGGTGGCAGGCAACTTCCCGATCGTAATATCCAAGAGTGTGAAGTCATCATGACGAACGACCCGGTATGGGGAGAAGGCAGTGACGCCCAGGAGCAGTCCGGCTCCCAGGCTCCGCCGATAAAGATCGGCGAGCTGCTCGTTGCTGCTCAACTGATAAGCCAGGAGAATCTGGACGATTCCATGGCTCTTGCCATGAAGATGCATCTTCCCCTGGGAAGAATCTTCGCCATGAACGGATATCTCACAGAAGAGATGCTGCAGACGGGCATCGAGATCTGCTCGCTCATTCGCGAGGGAAAGTTGACCGTCGAGTCCGGCGTCAAGGCGCTGGAATTGATCAAATTTCAAGGGCTCGCCTTGAGCGATGCAGTAGGACGGGTATCGGCCCTTCCCAGCGTCGGTGGCGTGCACGCCAGTCAGCTGGGCGATATTCTCAGAGAATCAGCAGCAGCAAATAGCGCGCAGATAGAAACAGGAATCATTCAGAGCCTGGATGCGGCGATTCCTCTAGGTCAGGCTTTGATCTGGACCGGCGTGATCACTCCCTCCCTGTTGAAATCAGCACTGGTGGGGCTGCAGCTGATCAAAGAAGGCAAGGCCACTCGCGGGCAGGTTTTGCAGGCATTGCGAGGAGCACGTCTCAGGCGCGTGCACATCTATCAGCCTCTCAAGGAAATCAACGCCATCGACAAAGACGCCGAACCTCCCGAAAGCATCGCCGATTTGCTTTACCTTGCCGGCCTGCTATCCGAGCCTGAATACCTGACGGCTGTGGAGGTTCATATCACAGAAGACAAAACAATCGACGAAGCACTCCTTAGCTGCGGCTTGGCGTCACCAGCCAGTCTCACGGCAACCAACGAGCTTCAAGCGATGATAAACGAAGAGGCGCTGAGCAAAGAACAGGCAATTCACCTTTTGAAGAAGCTGGAAGATGTTGATTGGGAAATCGCGCAAGTTTTGGGCGCCCTGGAAGACGTGCCGTCAGAGGAAGAAGAATCGCTGGAATGGATGGATCTGCTCGAAATCACGGGTGTCGTTCATCCTGAGGACATGGATGACGCCAAAAAGAAATCTCTCGCCCGGCGAGAACCGGTGCATTCGATATTGCTTGACGGCGGAGCAATAACACAGCACACGGTTCAATGCGCCAACGAAATTGTCGGCGCCGTGCAGCAGCAGCTCATCAATGTCGAGCAAGCCCGCATATTGCTTTCTTACTGCCACGAAAACAACGTCTCGGTAGAAGACGGCTTGCGCCGTTTCAACTGGATTCCCGTGCTCGTTTAGTCGTTCCGCTGCTTACGTCAAGAATTGACTTTGCGCGCTGTGCGGCGACGGAAGGCACGCTGCATCTTAAAACGAGATCGTTTCCGGCGGGAAGATGGGCGTAGCCAGACGGAAAATGCCGGCTTCCGTGCCCATTCGATAGCAATAGAAATTTGCCGTTGGCTGCCCCATGAGCCGCTCGACATTGAGTCTTTCTTCGTCCACCACCAATTCAAAATGAGTTCCGCCCAAGGTCGAGCCGATCTTTTGCTGCTTGACTCTTCTGCCCTCGACTCTGAACATCAGCGGTGCGAGCAGCGCCGCGTCAGCCTGGATGAGCGAGAACGCGCAGACAGTACCGAAAGCGGCGATGATTCTGTTGCGGGTTGCATAATCGACGGCTTGCAGCGATTGCAAAGACACCACCACATCCGGTGCCAGAGAAGCGATGCGATCAAACAACTCATCCTCGAAGACGGGCGGAAAGTCATCTATGAATATTGCGGTATTGAATGGATTCCCGGCTGACTTTGCCGCTTTGAGCGCAGACGCGAATTGTTGAATGAGCTCTCGCCCCTCGTCAACTGCCGCCTTATCGTGGCATGTTCCGGACAACTGCGCGACAACCACTTTGTTGCCCTTAAGGAGAGCTTGAGGCTCGGGCAGCTCAGGGGCCTGGCAGAACATCAGGCGCTCACTCCCGTCCTGAAGAGGATTCACGACCGACCATTCGCGAAGCATCGACGTCATGCTGCCCGTCGTATCGATCGCCAAAACAGGTCGCGTGCCGGATTTGATTTCATCACTTACCATGCTCGCCATCAATGTTGATTTGCCTGAGCCTTTTGTGCCGACAATCAAGACATGCGGGCGTTCGCGTCTCACACTCTCCTTCAGATAGAGCTTTTGCTTGCTGAGACCGCCAATGAAATTTCCCAGCGTCCAATCGCCTGGTCCGGGCTTCTGCGACAGCAAAGCAACTTCCTTGAAGTGAGCATTCCTCAACCGTGACGGGACGTACTGGTCGCGCAAGAGCCGATTCATATAGCCGTCGGGTCCGAATATGTAAAGCGACACGCAAACAAGAGTCATGCCGACGATCACAAACATCAAGGCCAGCGAAAGGAAGTATGCGGAGCTGGCTGTATGGACGGATACCGGATTGATGATCGTAACCACAATATAGGGAAGAAACATTGCCACGAACATCGCCAGCACCGCGCCAAGCATTACAGGCATAGGCGATATTGCCGGCAGTGACAGCTTGCGTTTTGATGGCAGTGCGGGCGGGGGCGCAACGATCAACTCCGCCGGCGCCTCGAATTCTTGAGCCATTTCGGCAGCGGTTTGATATCTCTCTTCTGGCTTCTTGCTGAGCGCCTTGAAGATGATCCGCTCGAGCTTGGTGCCCTTGGGAATATCGGGCACAATCTGACTCAGCGGCAAAGGCAGATTGCTCAGATGCTTGTTCATGGTTTCAAATGCGGTGCGGGCAGCCATGGCCGGCGAGCCGGAGGCAGCCTCATAAAGGACGCAGCCGAGAGAATAGATATCGGAGCGCGCGTCAAGATCTTGCTCCAGACATTGCTCGGGACTCATGTAAGCAACGCTGCCGCACATGTCGCCGACCATCGTCATGCGCATGAATGTTTCGCCCTGGCGCGGCAAAACTTTGGCAATACCGAAGTCGAGCAATTTGATATGGAAGCCGCCGCCGTTGTTTGGCTGCAACATGATATTGCCTGGTTTTAAATCACGATGAATGATTCCTTGCTCGTGCGCAACGGAAAGAGCAGCAAGCACCTGCACGGCAATATCGCGCACGCCTTCGACGGGCAGCCGGGAATGCTCGGTCAGCCAGGCGGCTAAGGTCTTACCCTCCACCTTTTCCATGACGAGATATGGCTGACCGTCTTCGGTGACGCCGTAATCGATTACCGAGGCAATTGCAGGATGCTTGACGGTGCTGGCGGCCTGGCACTCACGCTGGAAGCGTTTAACCGCGACAGGCTCGGAGATGAGATGTTTGTGCAAAAGTTTGACCGCGACATCAGGACGCGCCGTCGCATCTGTAAGCTCCGCCTGATAGACCGTCCCCATGCCGCCCTTGCCGAGCGGCGCCAGGAGGCGATACTTGCCGCCCAATACCTGACCGATATGCGGATCTGTTTCTTCAGCGGCAAGAAAAGTGTCATCATCGGGACATTTCGTCAATTCCCGCGCATCTTCGAATCTCTTATTGCAGGTGGGGCAGGTCTTGTTCACCAGCTGTCCCCGGCAAATTTGCAAACACTCGCGCCAGAGCGCCAACACCCCGGCTCTCGCCCATAGCTCAATCTCCTTATGCCGGTGATCTTCATGCCTGCTCCTGGTAGCTCACGAGCTGCTCCTCATCGGGGTGAGGTTTGCGCAAGCGTTTTTCAGCGTCTGCGAGCATATTAATAACCAATCCCCTTTTACGTTGTGACCTTTCTGAAGCTTTCGGGCTCTCACACTCTTGTCCAGAGGCACATTCGGTCTTGCATGGCTTTGCACACTCAATTGTATATACAAATATCCCGCGCACAAGTGCATGTATCATGCTTGCCGAATCAGCATCTTGCCAAACCTCCTGGGCGAGATGTTTTCGCCGTTAGCTTGTCCGCGAGCCGCAAGCCATAGCCTGGAAGTGCCGAGCTAAAA
>DATNRC010000226.1:0-14297 GCA_036703705.1 Candidatus Obscuribacterales bacterium | reverse complement strand
GGGACGGCACGGAGTTTATCGCCTCGGTTTTGAAGGCTGCCGAAGAGCTGAAAGACTACACATTCGAATGCCAAATCGTCACATACGGCAAAGGCAATAAAGCGACGCGCGAAGGGGGCAGGTTCTGGTACAAAGACCCGGGACTGATGCGGGTCGAAGTAACCGAAGGAAGCAAAAAGGGGGCGGAAGCGGTTTTAGGTCCGGATGGACGAATCCGCGGACACCTGGGCGGCTTTCTGAAAAAATTCGTCACCACACTTTCTAAGGACTCGCACTTCTTGCGCTCCGCCAACAACTACTCAATGCTCGATTCCGACTACGTAACGCTTATGAAAAGCTTGAAAAGACAACTCGATTCCGGCGCCAGGTGCCAAGTCACCAGCCAAGCCGTAAGCACAAACAGCAGCAAGTCGTATGTTGTCGAAGTTAGAGAAGGCTCGGGTGCGGACACCAGGGTGACACAGCGCATCTTCATCAATCCTGAGAGCAAGCTGCCGGAGACGTGGATTCTTTACCGCAATGGTTCTGTGTACTCAATAACATCATGGCGCAACGTCCGGTGCAATGTCGGCTTGACCCTCGATGTCTTCAACCTCAAGCATCAGGCGTAAACCGCCCATTCATTACGGCGCTTGTCGATTTTTCCATACCGCCCGGGAAGGAGAAAGAGCGAACGGCTGCCGCTATTCTTATACCCTCTGACGTTACAAATATGTTAAGGAGTGAGGAAAGAGGTTTTGCCGAGAATCTTGCGCTCATTTTTGAGCAAAGGCCGCCTGCCATCAGGTGCGCCAGCGCAAAATCTTTTCCTTGATGGGATTGACGAAAGCACGTCCCTCTTCCGTGGCGGCGTTCCATTCCCTTTTGAGCTGGAAATACCAGCTGCCCGGCGTGCCTGCGTCCTTAATGGTCATCGTGAGGCGAGGATTGTATTTCAATCCCACCTTTTGGCGCCTGGCAATCTTCTGGTCTTGCCCCAGGAATTCCCGCACAAAATAATCAACGAATGGCTTTATGAAAGGCTTGATGAAAGGAATTGTCCAGTAAGTTGTGTGATTGAGCTCGGTTGTGTGCTCATCAATCGGCGTGCAGGTTGAAATGCCGGCAAGCAATGTGCGTCCGCCGAGGGTGATGTACTCTCGCCGGCAGCCAGGCAGGCGAAAGCTTATCTCAGTCTCCATGAAGTCCCCTAAAAGCTTGAAGACGATCGAGCTTTTGGAGGGGCTGTGCCGCACCATCGTCCAGCCCGTTTCCGAGGGAACATAGGTTTTGGCTTTCTCCTTCATGCGCCTCTTCGATCGCCACCACCATGATTTGTGCACATAGGGAACGTGCGCCGTGTCAATCAGCGCTACGACAGCATAATCTATATGAGTCGGAATGATGAGCGTCGAGGTTGTTTTGTCGTATTTCAAATTGCCCAGGCCGGGAGCCTTAGGCACATCAGGAAGATTTTCCGTTTTGTCGCCGTAGAAAATCCAAATGCTTCCTTGCTCCTCAGCGGCGATGTAAGAGCGAGTGCGTATTTTGCAGATGTTGACTTTCTGTCCTTCCACAAGCGAGGGTATTTCCCGGCAGACGCCTTCGGTGTCAAACTTCCAGCCATGAAACGGACACTCCACGTGGCGTCCATCGAACTCACCATCAGTCAGAGGCATGCCCTGGTGAGGACAAACATTTTGCATGGCGAACACCTTTCCATCAGCATCTCGACCGATGAGGATGAGGTCGCCGAGCATGTTCTTGCTCACCATTTTTCCCTTCTTAACCTTTTCAGAAGGAAAAGCGTAGTACCACATGTTCTTGACGTAAGTGGTGCCTACAAGCGCTTGCTTCTCCGTGTAAGAAGTTTGCAGCTCGGCCGAATCATTGAGACAGGCGTCGCTTTGGGCAACTGACGATGATTGATCGATTGTCGAAACCGTAGTCATGAAATTCCTTTGTATTTGCCTTCCTGCGCTCCATTGGCAGCTGCATCGTATTCTGTTGCCGCAAGGCAGTCAATAGGTCAGGCGCCGGGGAGACTCTCGTAAGCAAGCGCATCGCCTCAATTTTCAAGGTTAGTGCAAATCGAGAAATGGAATTAACATATCCGAATGTGTGCGCCCCGCGATGAGATGGACGTAATCCATGATTACTCTTGTTGCCGCCACCGGCTATACCGGCAGTTTGATCGCCCGTGAGCTTGCCGCCCTGAAGGCAAGCTTCCGACTTGCCGCAAGAAACCAGGCGAAATTAGACGAGCTCGCTGACTCGCTGGGCGGCAAATGCGAGAAAGCGATCATTGATGTAACCGATCGATCGACAATTGCGGCTGCAATTTCCGGCAGCAGAGTCGTCCTGAATTGCGCGGGGCCGTTTACGGACTTCGGCGAGCCCGTGGTGCAAGAAGCTCTGAGCGCAGGCGCCCATTACCTGGATACGACCGGCGAGCAACACTTCATCAAGACAATGTTCGACAAATACGGTGACGCATTCCGCAGCTCCGGTAGCGCTCTTGTCCCGGCTTCTGCCTTTGAGTATGCAGTAGGCGATGCCGCATCGGCGATGCTCGATCCATCCGCAACTGAAGCATTCGACGAAATAACAGTTGTTTATTCCGTTCATGGCATGTACACAAGCAAAGGCACGAAGAAAAGCGTTATGCGAGTGCTTTCCTTACCGCCTTATCTGCTCGATGGCGGGCAACTCAAGTTGATTGCTCCGGGAGGAAGCCCTGCAAAAATAGACATCCCCGGTGAAGGACCAGTGAATGCATTAATGTTTCCAGGCGGCGAAATCCTCTTCTTGCCGCTGCATATGAAAGTGCAAAATGTGAAAACCATGCTGGCCAGCCCCCTGCCAGGACCGGCGCTGTCACTTATGACATATCTTGCCCCTGCCATAGTGAAATCGCCGCTGAGCAAGCTTCTCATCAGCGGTATCGAAGGTGGTGGTGAGGGACCGCCTGAAGAATTGCGGCAAAAGACATCGTTTACTGTTCTGGCAACAGGCATAACGAAAGGAGGAAGACTCTCCACCGTGGTCAAGGGGAAAGATCCCTATCTGGTGACAGCACAAATCGCCGCCGCCCTTGCTCAATGTCTTGATACGTCCCGGAAGTTTCCCAAAGGCGCCGCGAGCCCATCGATGATTGCCGGGTTCGAGAAAATAGTTGAGGCCACTGCCGGCAGTGCCACCTGGACGCGTCAGTGAGTTTGGGCCAGCTGTCTTTCGCGGGCCACCGCAGCCTCCGTCTCGAAGTCTTCTTTATCCGTGAGTTTAAGCGGGCTGCTTTTCTCCTGACGGAAGATGCACTTGCAGTGATCGCATTGATGAAAAGTTATATAAGTGGCCTCTTTTTCCCGCTCGCTGCGAAATGTGTCCAGCGACTGCAATTTGCGTCTGCCGCACTGCGGACAGCGCGCGCGCAAGATATAGGGCAAGAGCGGCGTTATGAGAATGGAGCCCAGGACGATAAACCAATGCCAATCTTTCATAACCGTTCCTCAAACGACAGGCTGTAGATGTGACTCGCAGCCAAGCGACGGCAGCGCTTTGCCGGGCATGTGCCCGAGGCGCTGTAGATATTACTCGTAGCCAAGCGATAGAGCAACGCCTGTCTGGCAGGTGTGAAATCTTTCGCATAGAAAGCGCAGGGCTCAGACTCGAATTGCCGGACAGACGTTGAAAGAGAGGAAAGAGCGGACAAATGCAATGAGCATCGCCCGCAGACCTGTCGGTCTCTGCATTCTGCGCAAGCGATTGCCCCGCCGTCCGGATTTTGCTCCATTGTCCCGCCCCCTGGCAGGAGGCGTCACCTCTTTGCGCTCGAGACGAGAAAGCCACATCTTTTGCGGCGGCTGGCTGCGCAACCAGACTGAAGCGTGGCTCCCCGGTCCATAGCTTGGACTGTAGGAAACAGGCATCTCGCCATGCTTTGCCTGCCACAGCGCCGAATTGCTGTTTCGCGTTTGCATTCCGGGAAGTCCTCTAGCCATCGTCAGTATCCGTCGTAGGCAGGCATCCAACTACCCGGCAAACCTATAAGTTGGCCTCCTCATTCCTATAGGCGGGAAAATTTAATCTTAAGCAGGTGCCGGCAGACGGGGACCTCAAGCCGAACATCGGCGACAAGGCGACGCCTTCATGCGGTTCAGCCGCGTCTCAATACTCACGAATTCCTCATTAAGTGCGTTTAGCCTGGATTGAAGTTCAATTTTCAAGATGGTTAATGCGAAAGCAGTATTCAAGACTTTGTGCGATGATATCTGAAGCTATCCGAAGCAAATATTTTCTGTTGGCATCCCCTATGGAAGCGTCTATCGGTATGGTGGGCGACGGTTTTGGCACGCTATCGACGGCAGTGAACAGAAAGACTCACACTCCCAGATTTTGGCAAAGCGGTGCAAAGTCAATTGCCCTCTTCTTAGCTCTGACAGTCATAACTTCATCGGCGGCCTTGGCTCGCAATGAAGGCGACATGCCTTACGAATCTCAAGCAAGCAGGGGTGAAAACGGCCAGGGCTTGAAATTTTCGCTTGGTTGCCAGCTTACGCCGACAGAGGATTTCCTGCCTCTCAACAGCAAAGAGACGAAGAGCCTGAAAGAACGGGCCCAGGAGTGGCTCAAGGGCAGCTCGGAAGAGCTGCTGAACGAGACGCGGACGCACGTCCCCGCCCACGGAAACATAAGCAATGTGGCAAAAGGACTGACGATTCTCAACGGTCCAACGTGGCGCACGCTCGAGGACTTAAGCCCCTCCACGGGTGAAGTCTACACGCGCAATATCGGAGCCAAACAGATTCTTGACGGCGAGGAGGCTTTTTTCGTTCGCTCTTGTGAGAAAGAAGAGACGCTGAAACAAAAGCTCGGCAATTTCCTGGCGCCGGCCGAAGGCAAAATCGGAGAGACGGAAGCGCTGCGCCTGCCGATTCGGGTCTGGATGAACCCCGAGCAAAAGGCACGTGGCGTTGTCGTGATGGTTCACGGCACAACCCAGCAAAGCGGCAGCTTCGAGTTGTTTGCCAAACATTTGTCCTCGCTTGGCTTCAAAGTGATTTCGCTCGACATGCGGGGTCACGGAAGGTGGTACCACACTAAAGACCTCAAACAAGGCGAACGGGCGAATTACACAAGAACGGCAAAAGACCTCGTTGTCTTGCTCACTCATACCCGCGTGAGATATCCGACGCTGCCTCTCTTCTGCATCGGCGAGAGCGTCGGCGCGGCTGTCGCCGTGCGGGCAGGAACCGCTAATCCCGCTCTTTTCGACGGCCTCTGCCTAGTCAGCCCCGGCTCCTTCCCATGCGTCTTCAACCCGGTTATGGTGGTCAAAGATTTCCTCATCGGCATTACAAACGTGCACAGGCTGATGGATGTGACTCGCTATATCACTCGCTATTCATCCGACGATGCAAGAGTCACCCATGAGATGGTCACCGATCCATTGTCGAGAACGGAGCTTACCGGACTGGAGATCTTGCAGACTGGCTATTTCATCGGCACAACGCCGCGCTTCGCCAAAAAGCTTCCCGATCATGTGTCCGTTTTGATCGTGCAGGGAAAAGAAGACCATATTGTGCGCCCGTCCACAACAAAGACGATTTTCAAAAAGATGCCCACCAAAAATAAAGCGTTCATGGAATTTCCGCGCTTCGGCCATGTCTTGCTGGGCACGTCATTCTTGAAACCACAGGTGGTGACAACCATATCCAATTGGCTTGTCAAAGAAGCGGATGTACGGCCCGATCGGGTGATAGGGCTTCATCAGAGCAATCAAGCCGAGATGGGTCCTTAAGGCGAAGTGCTTCACACTACGCTTTTGTTTTGCCGCGCCTCACGTCGCTTAAAATCTCGCGAGCCGCATTGTATCCCGGCGCGCCCATTACTCCGCCGCCGGGATGCGCGCCCGAGCCGCAGAGATAGAGGTTGTTTATAGGTGTCCGGTAGCGTGCCCAGCCCGCGATCGGCCTCATGAAAAAGAGCTGGTCAATGCCCATGTCGCCGTGGAATATATTGCCGCCGGTCATGCCGTACTCCTTTTCCATGTCATAAGGAGAGATGACCTGGCGGTGCATAATGATGTCCCTTATGTTGGGAGCATATTCCGCAAGCAAGTCAATGCAGCGATCGGCAAACTTTTCTTTCAGGCCATTTTCCCAACTCATGCCTTTCAACGTGTAGGGAGCGTATTGCACAAACATGCACATGATGTGTTTGCCTTTGGGCGCAATGGAGTCATCGTAAGCAGTAGGGATTGTGCATTCCAACATCGGGCTCGTCGACGGCTTGCCCTGCAACGCATCGTCCCATGCCCTGTCGATGTAATCCATCGACGGACAGACGTGCATCGTTGTTTTGTGCGGAAGTCCCAGGCCTTTGGTGGGAAAGGCTTTAAACTGCGGCAGCCCGTCAAGGGCGATATTTATCTTCAAAGAAGAGCCCTCGCAGCGAAATGCCTCCATGGCGGTGCGGAACTCATCGGTAAGGTGCCTGGGCTCGATCAAGCCGAGGAAGGTGCGCTTTGGATCAGCGTTGGAGATAATTACTTTCGCCTTCAGCTCCTCGCCGCCTTTGAGCACAACCCCCTGTGCCCGCCCGGCTCTGACGATAATGTGATCCACTTCTGCATTGGTTCTCACCGCCACGCCGCGCGCCTGACAAGAGGCTGAAAGAGCCTGGCTGATGCCGCCCATTCCGCCGCGCACAAATCCCCACAAGCCGCGCTGCCCCGCCGCATCGCCCATCACGTGGTGCAAGAGGATATAGGCCGTTCCGGGAGTTGACGGACCGCCATTGGTGCCGATTACACCGTCTGTTGCCAGCGTTGTTTTGATTTCTTCTGACTCGAATCGCTCGTTGAGAAAATCGCGAACACTCTGGGTCATTATCTTTACCAGCCTCGGAATGCCGGCGTCGCCAAGTTTCAATGTTTTGACGCCAACAGTGCCCAGCTTCATTATGTCGCTGAAGCGGCGCCGCACTATATTCGGTGGCGTTTCCATCAGCAGCTCTTCCAGCCACTCGGCAATCTCCGTCAGCTCTTCTTCATACTTCGTGTAGCGCTCGGCATCAGTCTTCGAGAATTTGGAAAGCTCTTCCAGGTTTTTCTTGCCGTCTTGCCAGAAGAAGATATGCCGCCCATCAGGAAATGCCGTGAAAAATGCGGGATCTTTAGGATAGATGTGATAGCCGAACTTTTTCAGCTCCAGATCGTCAACAATGCGGCGCTGCAAGAGCGAGCACAAATACGAGAGGGTGGAGACTTTGAAGCCGGGCCACACTTCCTCGGTTACGCACGCACCGCCAACGACAGAACGTCTCTCAAGCACGACAACCTTGAAGCCAGCCAGAGCAAGATAACCGGCGGTAATAAGACCGTTGTGCCCGCCACCAATGATGATCGCATCGTACTCCTGGTTCATGGCTCTCCCTCTCAAAAAAGTCAGGCTCTTAATTTTTTTCCTTCTGCGGCAGTTGCTGCTCCACTTGATTTCCGGAGAAAGTTTCGCGTCAGTGGTCGCCAATCGTGAATACTTCCCCCCTTCTCGGTATGTTGCAAAAATGCGAAAATCGGGAATAAAGGAAGAACGGAATCTTTAATTTTATTACTACAGCCAACAAATTGGAGAACAATTGTCCAAAGACAATTGGAAGCGGCGTGTATGCCTAATACCGTAAGCCTGTTTCAAAGATTGCTTGAAGATCCGTCCGTCAATTCGAAGGAGCACGTGCTCGATACGGCTTCTTATCATGTGGAGAATGTACGGCAAAAGTTTGAAGAAAAATACGATGGTGTTCTCAAGGAAATCGAGAGCGATTGGGGACTGCCAATCTTCAACAGCAGCCTCGAAGAGCATGAGGGCAAAAAGAGCGTCGCCCCGAACTGGTCCAACGGCTCCGCCCGCGACGGCGGTGTAGCAAAAGCGTTGCGGCTTGCCTATTGGAAACGGGAGTCTGCCATCAATTATGTAGTTTTGCGGACAGAGATCGACGAAGAGAAAGAGCGCCCCCTTTACTATGAGATCGTTCTGGGCGCCCGCCGACGAGGATCGGACACTGTGCAATTCAGCAAAATGCGGCATAAGCCGACGGGCATCTGGGCGACCATTCGCTCCTGGTTCGCCATGACATAGAATGCTGCCCAGCGACAATTAGTCGCCTTAAGTCTCGACGGCAAAAGCGATTTTGCATGAGCACGCTTGTCTAAGCCGACGGCTGTATGGGATTGACAGCCTCAGCACGGCGATGAGCAGTTGGGCGGGAATTTGCCACCTATTGCTGGCGATGCTCTGCCAGATCCTTAACTCGGGTCAGGCGCCTTTGCACGTCCTTCATCACAGCGGAATTCGTTATCTGCCTGGCGAACGGAATATGCAAACCGGTATCCAATTTGGATGTAAGACGCACTTCAGTCCTGTCGTCACCTACTGGCGTCAACAACCAGGTGCCTTGAAAAGACTTGAATTTGTCCGACTTGATGAGCTCGTAGTCCATGCGCGCATTTGGAGCGCTCTCCACTTCCTTATAGATGCAGCGGGCGGAGCCGATGACGGGCAAACCAGAATAACGCTCATCAATTACCGCCTCATTGCCGCTTGTAGAAATCAGTTTCCTCGCCGGGTCCACTTGGCGTTGGCTGCGTATTGCGTCATAGACAACGCTGGGCTGCGCATCGACCACTATGGACGAATAGACAAAATCGTCGTGCCTGCCCGCAGCATCCGCTTCTGGAGCACTCAATATGGATAGTACAAACAGAGAAAAGAGGACCGATTGAGATTTTTTGCCTTGCCAGAACATAAAAAAAACGACCTACCTTGTCAAAAAATTCCGCCGATTAAGTTATGCCATCATGACAACCTGCATCTTCATGACATAACGATATCAAGCAATGTTCCTCCTCTCCTTAGCGCGGTTTGAGAAAAACATGAGCCGTTGGGGGCGCGCCAAAGATGACTCTCTTGAGAACACTTTTTAGAAGAACACCCGGAGACTTCATTGAAAACGGCTCAAAGCCGAGTCTTGACCAACACCATATGTGGTGCGGCAGCAATGACGCTGAAAATTGCCGTCAGTCTATTTGCCTGACTTATCGGCGACGCTCTCGCCGCTCTTTTTGCTGTCTTGACCGCCGGCCGAAGCCGCGGCATTGCCCGCCGCTTCTTCGGTGGAAGCGCTCACTTCCTGGTTGTTCTCTTCTTCGGAGGAGGCAGGTTGTGACGACTTATCTTTTGCAGCCACATCGGCCTCAAGCTTTGCCAGCCGCTCAAATTGCGGCGCCTTAGGCTCCTGGGCTTTCTCCCTCACTTTCAAGCCAATCGCAACGGCCGTTTTCGCCTGGGCAATGTCATTGGCGCTCAAGTGCGCCGCTGCCAGATCGCAAAGCGCATTGATTGTCAGCGGATCGGATTCGCCAAATTTGCGCTTTTTCAGCTCATAAACCTGTTTGCGGTAAGAAACAGCATCCGAGTATTTCTTCTCATCGCTTAAGGCTTCCGCCAGTGTCTCGAGCACAGGCACAAGCTCGAAAGAGCCGACTCCGTAATGCTTAATTCCATATTGCAATTGCTTCTTGTAGGCCGCTTCCATATCGGCATACTTCTTTTGCTTCTTCGCCAGCTTGCCGACAATCCCATATATGGTCCATACGGCAGGATCCTTGAAGCCCCAGATGGCTTCGCGGCAAAGAGCCGAGCGCAAATACAAGGTTTGCGCTTCTGCCAGTTTGCCGGCTTTCTCTTTTTCCTGGGCCAGCTTATAGCAGTCGTTGGCTTGCTTGACATAAACGGCCGCCAGCTTAGGGTTGTCGCCTGCCGCGCCTCTCACGCCCGCCGCCGAATTGCCGCCAGTTGGAATGCCGACCGATCCGTACAGATTGTTAATGGCGCCCTGGGCGCTGTTGACTGCGCCCATCGGCTTTGGCATGGCATAGACGTTGCCCATCTCCATTATCGCCTGGGACGATGCCGGAGCGGATGAGGCGACTAAACCGACGAGGGAAAGGACAGCCAGATTGTTAGCCAGATTGATAGTAAGTTGTTTTTTCAATTTCATAAATGAGTCTCACCCTGGTTTGAAAGCACGGACTCGACACCCAACATCTTTACTTCTAGTGTAACGCCCGCCAGACCTTGAAAAGGTCAGAAATTCACCTTTTTCCAGTCCACATTACTTTCTCATCTTAACGGACGAAGTTCTGGGAACAATGTTCGGGGAAGTTCTGGTCTAATTCGATAAATGTTAAATGGCAACATGAAATCGAAAGAATACAGATTGCAAATGGCAACAGTGCTGGCGGCTTCCTTGGTCTGCTTGCCCGTTGTGACGCATCCTGCCCAGGCGGAAGTTCAGCGTGTCGACCAGCCCACCCTCGCTAGCGAGCTGAAAATCCCTATCTATCATTGGGTCGATCGAGAGAAACCGACCCAGGGTGTAATCGTCGCCATGCACGGGGCCACGCTCCACGGCGGCGCCTTTGATCGCATGGCACGCGAGCTGGCCGATCGCGGCTATGAAGTTTTTGCTCCCGATATGCGCGGTTTCGGGCGCTGGTATCTGGGTGACGGGAAAACGCTTCCGGGCGGCCAAATAGCTTATTACAGGAGCAGGGAAGACGTTGTCAGTCTGCTTCTCCGGTTGAGAGAACAGTATAAGGACAAACCCATTTATTGCCTGGGAGAAAGTCTCGGCGCCAACATGGCATTGTGGGTAGCGAGCGTGCATCCCGATCTGGTCGACGCCATAGTAGTGGCCAGCCCCTGCGGCACCCGCCGCTCGGCAGTGTGCAGCACCTTTGTCGCTGATTTTGCCAAATTCTGGCTGAAGCCAAAGCGCAACATTCCGCTCGAGCCCTATGCGAAACGTTTTCTGTCGGAAGAGCCGGAAATTGTGAAAGCATATCTCAATGATCCCGGCAATCGCAAAACAATGACTTTTTGGGAAACCATGCAAAGCTTCCATGCCAACAAATCAAGCTTGATGTTTCTCGAGCAGATACCGTCTTCTATGCCGGTGCTCGTCCTCATCGGTGAGAAGGACAGGATGTACAAGGCCAGCGCAGCGCGCGAAATACTGGATCGCATCCCGTCGCACCAGGAGCAGTTGATTTCCTTCAAAGACAGAGGCCACATTCATTTGGAAACGCCCTTTATCAAACAAGACGTGATCACAAGTCTGTCTGACTGGCTCAATCAGGTGACAACGCAAAAGATGGCGCAAATCAACGAAACGCCGCAGATGAGCGTCTCAGGCAAAAAACTGTAAGTCAAAGACTGACTGCGGCGGCTAATTGCCCGAGACTGTGACGACAGCTAATTTATTGTTGTCCTTGCGAATGCCGATTCCATAGGTCAAATTGAAGGGGCGCGCACCGGCACCTGTGATTTCGCCCTGAACATTTACCTGAACCAAACCGTTGGCATCGACATCGCCTTGCTTCACTTCTTTGACATTGACACTGCTCGTCTGTTTTTTCTTAGCCAGCACTTGCGCCTTGGCCTTCACATCCTTGTCCGATTTCGGAACAGCGCCGCTCTTTTGCAAGGCTTGCAGCAAACCCGGGGATGCTTCTTGCTTGAGCGCCGTTTGCGAGCTTTCGTATGTCTGATAATTGTTGTCCAGATAGTGGGTAGTGAAAGTCTTCGCAAACTCGCTGACGTCGCCGACTTTGGAGCTGACCCTGGGCACCGAAACTTTCTGGCAGGAAGCGAGCAACATTGGCAGCAGCAACAGCACGCAAAGTCCAGCAATTCGTCTCATTTTCGAGCTCCTTTCAGCAATCTTTCCGACCTGGGCTGCCTGGTCATATATTTCCCTATTTCCGATATCCGCAACTATAGCAGAGCCCTAAGCGAGCACCCCGAAATTAGCATACGTCTAGCTGATTGTCACCTGCCATCTCCTTGGCCGGCCCCGTCGAAAGGGACTTTGATTGAGCACATGGCACCATATGTGAAGGCCATGGGATAATTCGACTCATATGTTGTCAATCTATCTTTCTCCACTCCTGCGCTTGAGCACCATCATCTGTTTCCTTTTCGGAACTGCCGGGATGGGCACAGAAGCGACAACAGGCCCTCAGGAGGTAACAGGCCCTCAAGCAGAAACAAACGCGGAAGCGACAACAGCACAGGAAGCGACAACAGGCGCTCAAGCGCAGGCAGAAGAAAGCGTAAGAGCGTCTTACGCATTGCCCTTCGCTCCTCTGCCGAAACACAGGCCCGCAACCTCCCTGCACGGAGCGCTCATTGCGCAGCGCAATGGTTTTGAGCAACAGCAGATTGAAATGGCGCGAGATCTGCGGGAGACAGTCGACAAAGCGCATTATCTCAATGACAAAGATCAATGCGAAAAAGCCGTTGCCCTCCTAAATGAAGCAATCAAGCGCATGCCCGATCAATGCGATCTTTACAAAGAGAGGGGAAAGGCTTTTCTGGGGCTGCTCAAATTCGATCGGGCGCTGAGCGATTATTCAAAAGCAATTCAACTTCAACCAAAGCGAGCCGATCTCTATCGGGATCGCGCCATGCTTCAGGCTCACCTCTATCATTATCAGGCGGCTCTTGCCGATTTTGAAGCAGCAATCAAACTGGAGCCCAGAAGCCGAAAGCTGCACATCGATCGGGCCGCGGTTTATGAAGCTCTCAAGGACTACCAAAAGGCTATCGATGACTACACAAAGGCGAGAACATTCAGCAAACGGAAGACCGATTTTTGTTTGAGCCGTCGAGCCGTCAATTACGAGAAGCTCAAGCAGTACGACAAGGCGCTTGCTGATTATGCCGAGATTTTAAGAGACGAGCCCAGGCATGACGAAACATTGCACGCGCGTGCGGAACTTTATATGGTGATGAAGAAGTGGGATCTCGCTGAAAAGGACTATCAAACGATAGTCAAAAACAATCCCTACGACACGGAAGCTTTTATCAGATTGGGCGATTTGAGCTTCAAGCAGTGTCAATATCAAAGAGCAATCGACAACTACTCAAAGGCAATGAAGCTGGAAGCTCCTGACACGCCCAGTCTGTATGAGCGCCGCGCACGGGTTTATCGCAAGATGGGACGCGAGGATCTCGCCGAGCGCGATCAGCAAACAGCCAAGAGCATGCGCCAATAAAAGTTCCGTTCAAAGGCTTTGATACCATGCCTGGTGCCGGTCACTTGCCTCCTCCAGTTCGGAAGAGCAAGCAGGCACTGAAGTTCGGCAGGCGATTGTTTCGGCGTCACTGGCTCGCCAGTTCGTCGTCCTTGCGGTCCGCTTGATTTCGCACCATCACCTCATCCAGCATCCATTCAAAAATGGGGCGCCGCCCGTCTTCAGGATGCAATTCGTCCTTCAAGGCTGTGCTGCCGCGGTGTGGCGGAGATCCTTCGACGAAGGTAATATGATCGATGTTGCGAAAAACGCGACCTAATTTGATGTCGACCAAATCACGCAGCAGATGAAGATCTGCTTCATGAACAATGGAGTGATTTCGCACCACGTCCGGTGAAAGAAAAAGGGCGCTGGAAATCGGCGTTATGCCGTCGTTCAACGAATATCTTCTCGTCTCATGCCCGGATTCATCCACGCCTTTCATGCGCGAGATTTCTCGGTTGAGCACTTTGAGCGCCGGCTGCTCGCGGCCCAATTGGGCAGGCACACGAATGGTGAAGAAGCGATAGGGGGCAAGAACGAACGACTCCATTCTGTGTTTCGCCGTCGCCGTCATGATATCCGGATTGAGCAAATAGCCGGCGTAAGCAATTATCTTGTCCTTCGCCACCTCCTCGTTTGTCTTCGTCAAACGCGGGTTGCTGTCCCGTGAAATCGTAAGAACGCCCCGCGGTCCCAGCGGCGTCAGGGAGTGAAAACGCCCGGCCTGCGGGATGGAACCATCGACATTGTCCCATTTGAGAAGCTGCTGGTAATTCTTGTGCCGGCTGAAGTAGAGGCGGTAATCAAGCGAGTTTACGAGGCGCGTGATGGGCGTGTATTTGGCCAGGCTGTACTGGAACCAATCCGGGGAAAACAAGGGTGAGCCATGAAAAGGCGTTCCCAGGCAAATTGCTCGCTCCACGCACTTTCCAACACTGGCGTCCGTTAGCGCACCCTGGACGATATTGCCGCCCATGCTGAGGGCGATAATCGTGACGGGCTTGTCGCCCGACGATTTAGAAAGTGCGGGTATCGCCTTTTTGGCGTCTTCAACTTCATCCTCGAGCGAGCCTGTTGAGTCATAACGCATCAAGACAACCTTGAACGTCTTTGTGAACTCCGGGTCCTTGCTGAAATAATCGAGAACTTTATCCCAGCGGAACACCGGCTTGTGCTC
>DATNRC010000225.1:0-4507 GCA_036703705.1 Candidatus Obscuribacterales bacterium | reverse complement strand
ACAAACATGAGCTTTTATACGTATTTCGAGAGTCCCGTCGGGCGCCTCCTTCTGACCTCGAACGGAAAGGCGCTTACCGGCGTCTATTTCGACGACCACAGGCAAGATCCAGTCTTTGCTGATAAGTCTGAACGTGACGATACGCTTCAGCCTCTTGCCGAAACCGTAAAACAACTGGAGCTCTATTTCTCACGCAAACTGAAGAAATTTGATTTGCCAATTGCTCTTGTCGGGACAGAATTTCAAAAAGAGGTTTGGACGACACTGAATCAGATTGAATACGGTCAAACATGGACCTATGGCGATCTCGCCTGTCGAGTCGGCCGTCCGAACGGCTCACGCGCCGTCGGGCTCGCTGTAGGACGCAATCCGATTTCAATCATCATCCCCTGTCACCGTGTCATCGGCGCCAATGGCAAACTCACTGGCTACGGCGGTGGGCTGTGGCGGAAAGAAAAGCTGTTGACTCTGGAAGCAGCTTCTGTGCAAAAACGTATTTTGCAAGCAGCCCATTGAACTTCCTCCACGAGGAAAGATCTCGAACCCGGTGTGCTTGACTTCCTCGCGCGCTGGCTGGCAGCGGATCGGTCGCCGGGCGTGCAAGCGTCAGAATCCTGGACAATGGCTTGTTTGCAAAATCGGTATCGGCATTGGAATCTCATCCTTGACCCATAGTGAAACTTTGATCGGCAATCGTTCTAAATTTGTTGAGTAAGAAAAAATATGTTCCTGAAACATATGAACGTGCGCGCCAATGCGTACAGAAGGGCGTATGATATAGGTCGCATTATGTCCCGACAGTCATTTTGGATGAGCGCCACTCAAACCAAAGAAGCACCGGCGGCAGCCGGAATATTCTCGCAACCTCACGAGTTTGTTCGTGACAGATTGACGTGGGCCGGTTATTTTCTGTATGGCTATTTCTCCTTCGTCTGGGCGGCATTTGGTGCGTTCGTTCCCTATCTGCGCACGGAGCTCAATATTGCGCTTTCGATTGCCGCGCTCCACTTTAGCGCTCTTGCGCTTGGACCTTTCATTTCCGGATTTGTGGGAGACATCATTCTTCGCCGATTGGGAGAAGCGAAAACGATAGTCACCGGCGTGTCGATCATGCTTTCCGGTGTGATTCTCACAATGGTGGGCGTGCATCCCGCAGTCACCATAGGTGGTGCATTCCTGATCGGATTCGGCGGCGCCATCATGGGGCAATCCGTCACAGTAGTCATGACTGAGCGATTTGGGCAGCAGCGCGCACTGGCAATTACTGAGTTCCAGATTGCCGGCTCTCTGTGCAGTCTCTTTGCGCCTGTGGCGGTCGGTTTTGTGACCAAGGCAGGCTTCAACTGGAGAGCCGCACTTCTATCATCCCTGGCTGTTCTTGCTGTTTTTGCCCTGGGCAATCTTCAGCTGACCAAGCGCATCGACAGAAGCAGCACTTCCCGCGGGAAAGCCGGAGCGTCCGCCCTCAAGCCGCTTTACTGGCTCTATTTCGCTGTAATTTTCTTCAGTGTGGCAAGCGAATGGTCCGTGGCATTCTGGACGCCCGAATATCTGCAGCAAGTACTGAACATCTCTAAAGCTGACGCGGCGATGGGTATGAGCACCTTCCTTCTAGGCATGTTTCTGGGGCGCATCGTTGGCGTCGGTCTGTTGCGCCGATTCCCGGTTTCATTGTTGCTGCCCGCTTCGGCAACGACGGCTGCTCTGGGTTTCATCATCTTCTGGCTCAGCCGCGATTTGTGGCTGAGCCTCGTTGGGCTGTTGCTTCTGGGGTTGGGCGAATCGAATGTGTATCCGCTGGCGTTCTCGTCTGCAATTGGCGCTGTTTCGGGCTCGCCTGACAAAGCAACTGTGCGGATTTCGCTCAGCACCGGCTCTGCGATCCTGATTGCGCCGCTCACGCTTGGCTGCCTTGCCGATCATGTGGGCATCGGCATATCATATGGGCTGGTTGCTGCTTTGCTCGTTCTTGCGGCTGTAGCTGTTTATTCCGCTTCTTACTTCTCGCGAGAACGAACCCCATAGTCGCTCTCTTGGCAATGGGTCGGGTATGATTTTGGAAATTCAGGCGGCGTGCGGGTATATTGGCGTGGTAATAAGCTTTCAGAGGATTGACGTCAGGAGGAGCAATGGCTGAGGAAACGGCAGCTCAAGTAGAGCCGAACTATTCTGCAATTATCGAAGACCTGAAGCGGCAAAAAGGTTTGGATGCTGAGGCTTATCAAGGCAACCAGGACGTGCTTGCCCGTGTTCGCGAACTGGAGAAAGTCGAGGCAGGGCAGCTGCAAACGATAAGCATTGCTTCGGCGCGTGGAGACGAAATCGAGCGCCTCGCGCTCCTTGATCCTTTGACGGAGCTTTACAATCAACGCGCTTTTTTGAAGGAGTTGAAAGCCGAGCTCAACCGCGCGAAACGTTACAATCAATGCGTTTCTTTGTGTATTCTTTCTGCCGATGGGTTAGATCAAATCAAGCAAACCTACGGTCCGCTCACTTTTGATGCGGTGCAAAAGGTTGTATCGAACGTCATAAGAGACAGCATTCGCGAGGTCGACCTGGCTGCTCGTTATACTGCTGATGAGTTCGTCATTGTCTTCACCCAAACGCAGTCTGCAGGTGCCGCTCTTTCGGCAGAACGATTGAGGCAACGGATAGGCAATCAGGCAATCATGCACAACTGGCAAACTTTTTCAGTTACCGCGAGCGCTGGTGTAGCCACTTTTCCACAACATGCACATGCTTATGACGAGCTTATCGCGCGGGCATGGGAATCGCTCGAATATGCTCGTGAAAGAGGCGGCGACAGAGTTTTTTGCGTCTGATATCTGCGGTCAGCGCATGCAGGCGGCGAGGAAAACAGGTCGCCTGGCGTCATCTTTTGATTTGCGTGACAACGTTCACGAACCTGTGCTTGCACCCCAGCCGCCGCCGCCAGGTGTTTCAATGACGAAGATATCACCGGCGTCGACTTCTACGGTGGCAGTTGCCGGAAGCTCTTCTATATCCCCGTTTTTTCTCCGCACGTAATTTCTGCCCGTCCTTGCCGGCGAGCCGCCTGCCAGGCCAAACGGCTGGACAGAACGTCGCTGAGAAAGGATGGAGGCGGTCATCGGCTTGCGAAATTCAATCTCGCGAATTACGCCGTCTCCCCCGCGAAATTTGCCGGTACCGCCGCTTCCCCGGCGAATGGCGAAAGAACGCAAAAAGACAGGGTAGCGGAGCTCGAGAATCTCGGGATCCGTGAGACGTGAATTGGTCATATGTGTATGCACCGCATCGGTTCCAGCAAACGCCGGTCCCGCTCCGGCGCCACCGCATATGGTTTCATAATACTGATATTCGCTGTCTCCGAAGGTGAAATTGTTCATTGTTCCCTGCGACGCCGCCAGCACTCCCAGCGCTCCATAAAGAGCGTCCACCAGCGCTTGAGAAGTTTCTACATTGCCCGCTACAACAGCGGCCGGATACTGTGGATTGAGCAAGCTCCCTTCAGGCACGGAGTAGCGAATCGGCTCCAGACAGCCATCATTGAGAGGAATGTTGTCTTGCACAATTGTTCGAAAAACATAAAGAACAGCGGCTTTCGTGATTGCCAAAGGAGCGTTCATATTGTTTGAGCGCTGACTGCTGGTGCCTGTAAAATCGATCGTTGCCGATCTTTCCTCGCGGTTTACTTTCACGTCGACTGCTATCACCGCGCCATCGTCCATCCAGACTTTGAAAGAGCCGTCCGACAGGCGGTCGATGGCTCGCCTCACTGCTGAGCTTGCATTCTCGCGAACAAACTGCATGTATTTCTCCACCACAGTCAAGCCGTGACGTTTGACGAGCTTGGTCAATGCATGCTTGCCGCAGACGTTGGCTGCGATTTGTGCCGTAAGGTCGGCCACATTTTGTTGTGGATTGCGTGCGGGAAACTTGCCGGCGGAGAGCGCATGCAAGAGCTCCTTTTCCTGAAAGCGATTGTTTTTGACGAGAGGGAAGTGGCTGAAGATAATCCCTTCTTCTTCAATAGTGATGCTGTTGGGAGGCATCGACCCTGGCGTGATGCCGCCAATGTCGGCGTGATGACCGCGCGAGGCGACGAAAAACACGGGCTGTAATCTTCCTTCGATGAAGACCGGGCTTATTGCTGTAACGTCCGGCAGATGTGTACCGCCAAGATATGGATTGTTGATCAGGAAGACGTCACCGTCTTCGATATCAGAAACTTCACGCATGAGCGATTGCACGCTCTCGCTCATTGAGCCGAGATGAACAGGAATGTGCGGAGCATTGGCGATAAGTCGCCCTTTCCGGTCAAAAATCGCGCATGAAAAATCAAGCCGCTCTTTGATGTTTACTGAATGGCTTGTATTCTGAAGAACGACACCCATCTCGTCCGCGCAAGACATGAGCTGATTGTTGAAGAGCTCAAGCAATACCGGGTCGGCTCGCTCGGCTACGGTTTGAGCTGTATTGACGCTTCTTGCTACTGCCGTTTCTGCTTTACTGTCCCTTGGCGCAG
>DATNRC010000224.1:0-4348 GCA_036703705.1 Candidatus Obscuribacterales bacterium | reverse complement strand
GTGCATGGGTTGCCACCCTCGAAGTAGCCGCGCTTGATTCCCCAGCTAAACACTGCTCGTAGATTGTCGTAATTTCTGTTGGCAGTGTGTGGTCCGATCTTGTCGCCGAGCCGGTTTACCCACGACTGCACGTCGGTCTTCCTAATAGTGGATAGTTTTCGATCGCGCAATTCACCGACATACCGGCCGAAGTTCAGTTCCATGTCTTTCCATGTGGTACAGCGCTTCATGGCGTACTGCTCAAGGTAATGTTGGAACAGCTCAGCGAGAGTTAGTTCCTCCCTCTCGGCACGCTTCACATCTTGTGGATTGATTCCTTTTTCTATATCGCCGAGGATTTCCCGAGCCTTTTTGCGCGCGTTCTCTACTGACACAGAAGGGTATCGCCCAATCTTGATCCGCGTTGACACGCCGCTGATCTTTCGCCGCACGTAGAAAGTCTTCGTACCGGCGCCCGTCACCTGAACAAGTAGCTCCCTGACGCCGCTGTCGTAATAGTCCTTCCTTTTGCCCGGCTCTGGAATGGGCAACTTCTCAATTCTGTCTTTTGTGAACCCCATTCGCTCTTCTGCCATGTCCTAGAACCCTCCATTGGTGAGCCTCCTGTCTCCTAAAGCGGTGCCCCCTGCATTTGTCAGGTAACCCCTTCGTTGATGCCGAAAAGGCTGGGTAAAACCGGTTCGTTGGGCACGAACCGCTTAGCATTTCCTACTACAACAATTCGCATGACTTAAAATGCCCAAAACACGCCGGAAATGCTGCTTCGTAAAAACGAAGTGTTCCAAGGCGATCCCCGAAGCCCGCACCAATTGGGCGGTGCCCCTTCGGTGCCCCCTTATAGAGTAAAAATCGGTAGTTTTCAGTATGAATCATTAAGAAGCCGATCTCGGAAAAGCACCAATACTCTTGCTTTTACCGCATGGCTCTTAACTTGTCAAATGCCAGAGCACTTCGTTTACACCGAAGGGGTTAGGAGTTCGAGTCTCTTACCGCCCAAGGGTTTTGAGGATCGGGGTTTCGGCGGGACTACTCTGGGACTACCGCAGAAAAATATTTTGGTGCCGCTTGAGGGCCAATTTGAAAACCGCATGGCAGGCTGATCTCATTATACCCGGCGCCACTACACGATTCCAAGCCGCCTCCATGGCAATGTTCATGCCATGTGTGTGCTGATACGGCCGGTCGCAGTATTTTATGATGTTCGCGTGTCCAAAGTGATGATCGGATGTGAACCAGATATTCATTGACCAATCCTCTGGCTCCAGCGCCGCTTGCGCATTGCCGGACCTTGCCGATATTTTTCGACGAACTCACCCAAGTCTGCCTTTCTGTACCTTACCAGCCGGCCCAGCCATGGTAAGCAGGACGAACAACGGTTCAACACCGCTGCCTACCTTTGGTTGGGGGCCCCCTGGTGTCAACTTATGCCGATTTCGTCTCCCCAGGGTGCGAATCCTTTGAATCGCCAAAAACAGATGGCTTGTCGAAAAGCCTCTTTAGTGCCGGGATTTCTCTGGGCGGAGCATCCAGTGCGGCACAAAACGCTTCCCACTTCTCCGGCGACAGCTCGAAATGTCTCTGCTGAATCAAGAGTTCTTCAGCTGCCTCGCAGGCAACGTCCAGAATAAAGCTCGTCAGGCTGGTCCGCTTTATTGCGGCCGCCTTCTCAATTAGCTCCCGCTGTTCCGGGGTCGCTCGCAGGTTTAGCCTTATCTCTTTCTGAGCCATATTTATCACCTGGCCAGCATTTTAGCACTTTGTGAGTACATTGTACAGCCGCGCAGCGCCTATAATTTAAAGAGCACTCTCAATCCAGCCCCAGCGTGCGTTTTACGTCTTTCATGAGCAGGAATAACCGCATCTCGTCAATTGGAGATGCCTCGAAGCCGTACCGGAGATAGAACTCCTTCGCTTGCTGGTCTATGGCATCTACCACAACCGCCCTTAGTCCGGCTTCTTCAGAGGCTTTGCATGCCCGAAGAAGCGCATCTTGAAGCAAGCTGTATCCTAAGCCTTGCCCCTGGCAAGCCTTGTCCACCGCGAGGCGGGCCAATAGGAACACGGGGATCGGATACTTGCCCATGCCCTTTTTGACTCGCTCGGTTGCTGCGTCAGGCAGCACCGATCCATAGCTAACGCTGTAGTAGCCAATAACACGCTTGTCCCGAACAGCGACGTAGGTAACAGCACCGTGACTTTGCTGGCTCTGCCAAGCGTACTTCTTTAGGAACTGGTTTAGCGATTCTTTGCCGCAGTCAAACTGACTCACGTCATGTTCCTTATGTAATCTGCATGGACGCTCTATCACCGCGATGCCTGTCCCTCAGTTCTTAACCTGTCGAAAGCTGTCTCCATTACCAGCCGCCAAGTGTACACCACCCACTCCGTGGACAGAGCGCATAACGGCCTTCATTGCTTGCGCTTCCGTAGGCGCACTACCTTCGGTGACTCTTCCTTCGCAATGCCGCCGGCGGCGAAGATGAACTTCTGTGCGTCTTCAAGCGCCTGGCGAACCGGATCCTGGGTCAGGCGAGCGTAGATAGCGGTAGACGCCTGAGACCTATGTCCCAGCGCGTTGCCGATGATGGTCGAGCTCGTTCCCTGGATAGCCCTAAAGTTGCATGCACAAATTATCTTGTTTTTAGCCTGGGCAATAGCGACTGGCATGTTCTGCAAGAGAGCGATTTGCCAATTGGATATCCGCTATATGTCTTGAGCCCGAACGCCATGTTTGCGATGATCGCGTGCGCCGAGAGCTGTTTATGGATCCGCATTGGTCCCGGGAGGGCCGTACCTTATGTTAGACATCGTCCCGAAGTCAATGAGTTTGACGACACAAGATGCCGAAGTAACACGCACTGGCGGGGACCGGGTCAGGCTATGGCAGTCCCATTGTGAGGACGCTAACCGACACCTCAACTCCGGCCAGCATCGCAAGGCGCGGCAAAAGCTGAGAGCAGCGCTCAGAGAAGCCACGCATTTCGGCGACCATGACGAGCGATTAGCGGTTACGTTGCTGAACCTCATTGCCTGCGAGGTCGAACTTAAGGACGGAGAGCTCACAAGTGAAGCAGCGCTCCAGCTGGCTGAATTCGCTATTCACGTGCACAAAAACTGTCATGGGAGGGATAGCGAGGAAACAGCCTCTTGCCTGCTAAATGTAGGTGTCTTATTAGAGCTAAGTGATCACATTCAGCAAGCAAATGAAGCACTTGAAGAGGCAATAGCGATCACTCGCCGTCTAGAAGTACAGAGCAAGCGGGTTACGACACTACGATGTCACGCACTCTACAACCGCGCTGCACTCCTGTGGTCGTGCGACCAGGTGCAGACTGACAAAGCTGCGATTCTCGCCATGGTGGAGGAAGCACTCAAAATTGGTGAACAGATCTACGGGGGGAAGGATGGGCTTGTGATCACGATGAGGCAATTGAGAAATGACATAAGAAATGACCACCGGTAGCTGAGTTGCCTCATCTTGTCTCAGGTTGCCATAAAATAGAGGAGTTTGAGAGCAAAGCATGCCACGCACCGCAGAATTGAACAAGGGATGTTCAACAGTCACAACCATTGAAGAGGCTTTCTCGGCATTTTTACAGGATTTACGATCTGAGCTGCCTACATCCGCAGTCGCAAACACCGAGACTGTGCTCGATATGCTCAGACACCATCTGAACACTTGTGACACACAAGCAGATGAGAATGCGAATTTCTGTGTGCAATCACAGCCGGCAGACCTGATCCGTCATCTCGATCGATTTCTCCGCTATTGCGTTATGCGTGAGCTAGTCCTCTCCTTCGATCAACAAGAGTTCGTCTTCTTTGTGACGTATGATTTTTGCGGGGTCTTTCTTTGTCTTACACTACCGGCGATACCCATACCATCGGCTTAGTTTGTCGGGCGGAACTCGCTGCCTCAGCGGCGCCCGTCGTACTCAACACGGAGACGGATCATATCGTCTGGGCAGAAGAAAGTGAGCTGTCGAGGTATCTCGCTGCCGACGATTACAATCTTGATGCCGCTCGAATCGGGTTCAAGAAGGTCGCACTGGCTCTTCAAACTGACGCATAGTCCTTACCCATGTGCCGGTCCAGCAGGCGCAGCCTGGCCTTGGAATTGACTCCGGTACCCTTGCGGATCCTGTAGCACTTCTTCGATCAGAAGCTGACAAATCGTCATCCCGGGCTGAAGCTTAACAGGATACTTGCCTAGCCTGAATTTCCACGAAAGGGAAATTACCTAACATATCGCTTGGCAAGGTTTAGGCGGTAAGAATCAGACGTCGCCCACCCCACCATGGGACCTCAACGGGCTGATTGAGCAAGCCGGACGCCGCAATGATGGGCA
>DATNRC010000223.1:0-3551 GCA_036703705.1 Candidatus Obscuribacterales bacterium | reverse complement strand
AACCAGGTGGCGAGATTTGCCCGCAAGAGGTTAGTATATGGCTTATATTCTGGGCGCAGGTAGTCTCTTTGAGACAGGAGGCAGCTTCTTATGGCAATTGGTGGTCGAGCAGGCGAAACATTCACGGAGATCAACGTCACGCCGTTGACCGACGTTTTCCTCGTTTTGCTCGTAATCATGATCCTCATCGCGCCTCTCGTCAATCAAACGGTGCTCAAAGTTGATCCTCCGCACATCGGTCCGGCTCAGAAAGCCGATGAAGACAAAGGTCCAAAAATCAATGTCGACGTGAGCGCCAACGGTGTCATTCGCGTCAACAACCAGCCGGTAAATCCTCCCGATACCATCGGCGTAAGCCAGGCGATAAAAGCAGCGCAACAGCAAGCCGGAAAGGATGACATTCCGCTTTTGCTCTCGGCCGAGGGTGAGGCACGCCAGAAGTATGTGGTGGCAGTCATGGACGCCGCTGCCGGCTGTGGTATCAAACAGCTTCGCGTCTTGCCAATCAAGAAGTAATCCGAAAAAACCTGCTTTGCTGAATTCTGCAAAAGGCTGGGAACCAAGGGGTGCAACACCGGCCCACTATTGTGTGTCACTCTTGGGCGTTGGCCTACAATAGTGGACAAAATCAGCTGAATTTGGCCCACTTTTGTGGGCCAAGGCGAAAAAGCAATACACAAAAGTGGCGCTTTTGATCAGCTTTCTGCCGTGCAGATTTCGCCGCAGAGATTTCGTCCAATTGCTCATCATCGCGCAAAAGGCCAGGAGCAATGCGCGAAAAGTGTCTTCCGCTTAAGCTTAAGAGCAACACACTTTATGTTGCCTTGACTAGCTGTGCAAGCATGCAAGCACAACGCGGATATATCCTTAGTTAGCCAGTGCATCTCTTCCAGCTCATAAAAACTTCCTCAGATGACAAGAATTTTCTATGCATAAGGTGACATATCGAGCATTGCCGGAGCCAAGTTCTCTATGTTTTTCACGGTTTCCACAATAGTTACTTCCCCACAAAGCGAAGCTCGCAAAACAACACTGTCTCCGAATGAGCATTTGACGCTGGCGGCAAGCCAGGTGGGGAGATATAAGCTTGTGGAAGCATTCCCGATCTGAAACGGCTTTCAGACTTGAGGTGAGCATTAGGACTGGGTGAGCGGCAAGATCAACCTTCCTGAAAGTGCGCAGGCTCAGACTTGAAGCACTGCGAATATGGGAAGTCTCGTAGATGAGACGCAAATTGAGCGTCACTCTGGAGCATAGCCTCAGAGGCGGCTCGCCTGCCTTTCGTCGTCAATCAGGAGGCAGTTTATGATGTCCTGGAAGCAGGGCCTGGCCTTTGTGTTTTTGATGCTGGCCGTGATTCTCCCCTTTGCCATCTATCAGGAGAATGCCAGCCTCAATGCGCATATGGTCGAGGTCAACGAGACCAACTTCGACAGGGAAGTGATGGCGTCGACGATACCAGTCTTCGTCGACGTTACCGCTCGCGATTGCTCGTCGGTCGCCTGCACGGAGCATCGCCGGCTTGTTGCGCAGCTGGCGCGCGAATACCTGGGAAAGGTCAAGTTCGTGCGCATTTACGTAGATGACTTTCCAGAGGCGGTGACGCTGTTTTCGGTTAGTCGTGTTCCGGAAGAGGTAATCGTCATTGCCGATCAAACGGGCTCGCTCAAGGAGCTCGCCCACGCTGACGGCTCCTCGCACAAGGCGGCGCTGCGAATTCATCTCAATCAAGCGATGATGTCTACGCGCGCCGAAAGGTGAGAGCCCCACACCTGAAAAGGAGTTCCTATGATTATCGAGCTCGCCATCGGTGACGCATACGGAGCAGGATTCGAATACGCCCCCGCCGCAATGGTCGCCGCTCAAAACAATCTGACCTCGTACGTTCAGCACCCCCGGCACAACATCGGCAGAGGACGCTATACGGGCGACACGCAGATGACAATCGCTGTCACAGAGATCCTCCTTTCCGAAGAGGAATGGACGGCTCACAATCTGGCGGCGGCTTTCATTCGCTGCTTCAAGCGCGACGAGCGGCCGGGCTATGCCGGCGGTTTCTACAATTTCCTCCTCTCCGTCAAAGACGCCGATGACTTCCTCTCTCGCATCAAGCCGTTCAGCGACAAATCCGGCGGTGCGATGCGGGCGACCACCATCGGCGCTTATCCGGATAAGAAGAGGGTGATCGAGTTGGCGCGCTTGCAGGCGGCGCTGACTCACAACACGGAAGACGGCATGAACGCTGCCGCCGCTGCTGCTCTTGCCGCGCATTACTTCATCTACAACCTGGGGAAGAAAGAAGACTTGCCCCGCTTCATCGCCGATAGCCTGCCTGGCGATTGGACCACTCCCTGGGAGGGTCCGGTCGGCGAGAAGGGTCTGATGAGCGTGCGCGCGGCAATGACCGCCATTTCAGGAGCCGATCTCCTGAGTGAGATCCTCAGGCGCTCGGTTGCTTTCACCGGTGATGTCGACACGGTGGCAGCAATCGCCCTGGGTGTCGCCTCCAATTCTCGCGAGGTGTACAACGACCTTCCAGCCGCGCTCATCAGCGGGCTGGAAAACGGTCCTTACGGACGAGACTTTTTGCTTGACCTCGACGCCAGACTGAGCGCTTTCATCTCCGACAAGAGACGGCAGCGCAAGTAAGCCGGGGCAACCAAAACAACCGCAGGCGTGCCCAGTGCGGGCACGCCAAGGCGCAGCTCCTTGCCAGGGGCTGCCACTCACAAATGAGGAGCATATGGCCAAAAAGCAAATTCCCACAAGGGAACAGGTGCTCGAGAGGCGGCAACGCTTCGAAGCGCAAGTTACCGAGCTGTTCAATCTTTGCGTCACGGCAATCGACGAGCGGTACACCGGCTCGCCCGAGAGCAACGAGGACCTGATCGAGGTGCCGACGGAAGGCTATGAGGCCGGCGTCGTGGAGCGAGTGATCAAGGACTTTGCCGATTCGGACTGGGTGCTGACGCCCCTTTCCACGAAGCAGGCTCTTGCGATCACGGCCAAGAACGATTCGCAGAGTCCCCCTGCACCCAAGCCGCCCACGCCTCCCCGTCCGAATCCGCCGGAGCCGAAGCCGATCATCTCTCCAATCTCGGAGCCGCCCGGCAATCCCCACACGCCACCGCCCACGCCACCGAAGCCGAATATTCCGCCCCCGCCCGATCCGCCGCCGCCGGCGCCGGGCACACGACAGGAAGTTGAAAGCGTGCGCTTCACGACCTGCAGCAAGGTTCGTGTCGCCACCTCGCTCCTGCCGACGACGACCTTGAGCGATATGTTCGAGCGCATCATCAGCGGGCAGAGCCCCGTGCGCAACCGCTGGTCGGACGACGAGGAAGACAAAGCGGTAGCCAGAACCCTGGAGGCTGTCTCCGAGCCTGACGCGAAGGTCGTGGTGCAGATGCCGTTTCACGGCCTCATCGCCGCCGCCGATATGGCTTTCCGCCAGCACTACCCGCTTGCCCTCACGCCCGATGCATTCTGGGCAACCATCACGCAGGGTCTGGCCATGCACGTCAACGCCGATCCGGAGAAGTGGCGGAGCC
>DATNRC010000222.1:0-9582 GCA_036703705.1 Candidatus Obscuribacterales bacterium | reverse complement strand
CATCACGTAATCCAATCCATGGCCGTGCCTTTGGAGGGAACTTGCAGGCAACCGGCGAACAGAAGTGCCCCAATTGCGACAGAGTGTATCTGGAGGGTCTGCTTTATTGCCCTTTTGACGGTGCCACCCTGACGCAAGCGGCCCAGGGCTCGGTTGAAGCGGCGGCCACCGGCGTAGGCTACCCGATTGGCAAATTAGTTGCCGGGCAATACACAATTCTTGGGCAACCCATAGTGGGCCATGCCGCCCACATCTACAAAGTGCGTCATCGTCAATCGAATAAGGTGGCGGCGCTCAAAGTCCTGCAACCTGAATTGGTCGGCGACGGCCAGGCTGTAGCGCGCTTTCAAAGCGAAGCCTATTTGATAAGCACGATCAATCATCCGCACGTAGTGACAATACACGACTTCGGGACAACGGAAGAAGGCTATCCTTTCATGGCCCTTAAATTCATCGAGGGCCCGACGCTGGCACAAGTGCTCAAGACGCAAAAGAGTCTCGATGTGCAGCGGGCCGTTATCATCTTCTCGCAAGTTTGCGCCGGGCTGGCGCAAGTTCATCAACAAATGAAAATTCACGCCAATCTTGCCCCGCACCATATTCTCTTGACGCCTACGGAAGTTGGAGCCGAGCTTGTTACCCTGATAGATTTTTCCCGAGCGCAATCGCTGGGCGTTCCGCAAAGCGATCCGCCGCCCCTCGATTACTTTGGAGACGCCAGCAAAGGCGTTCGCTATGCCAGCCCGGAGCAATTAAAAGCTGAAGTCATGGATGACCGTTCGGACATTTACTCGCTTGGTTGCCTGCTCTATGAAGTTCTGGTCGGCATTCCGCCTTTTGATGGCACCAATGGTGTAGAGATCAGAAACAAGCACATCTCCAAATCACCGACCCCGCCATCACGAGCGGTTCCCGGAAGAAATGTTCCGCCTTCACTGGAGCAAACAATTCTCAAGGCCATTGAGAAGACCCCGGACAAGCGGTATCAAACCGTGGAGAAATTTGCGCGCGATCTCAGAGAGGCAATGTAACATAGCCTGCGGCCGATCGAGCATGCTCAGGAGGAAGAACTCGCCATCACCAGCTCACCTGCCGCCGTGCCGTAATGGGGAACCCAGGCTAAAGCCAAAATGCGCACGGAGATGTTGCTCTTTTTGGCGGCAATGATTGACGTCTCCAGACTCTCCGTCGAAGCATCGTATTTAGTGTCAAGCCGGGCGAGCTCATTCTGGAATTCCTCCTCGAGAGCTTCCATCCGTTTCATGAGCGCTTCCAGATCGTCTCTTGCCCGATCGACGTCTCCTCTCTTGCGCATCGATCTCTCGACGCCGCGCGCCGCAGTCGTCGCGCGTCCAATCGTCGAGCTGTTGATCACTTTTCTGCCCAGAAATGCACCAAGCACAGTGGCACCAACTGATATGGCAGCCTGCATATCATGCGACTGGGTTTCTTGCATCTGCCGCTCAACCGTTTGCTCGGCGTTGCGGATGCGGTCTTCCAGGCTAGAGAAGCGAGATGAGTATTTGTTGCGCAGCAACCTCGCTTGCTCGTCTCGGCGCTCGTTGGCGAGATGGCTCAGCCTGATGCGAAACTCGCGCTCAGTCTCACCGGGCCGCGAATATTCTTTCAGCTGCTCGCTGCGCAAGAGGTAATACTTCTGTCCGGCAAGCAACCATTCAACAAATGCTTTGCTCCAGGCCGCATAGTTTTTGGCCTGCGCAGCCGCTTGCGGCAATGCCCCGAAACGGGCTCCTTCTTGAGGAGCAGTCTGCAATCTGTCGAGCGCAATCTTCACTTCCCTGGCAAGCGAAAAATCGACGGCTACCGCCGCATCTCTTATCGGCACGACAAAGCTTTTCTCCACAACCTGATCGAGTTTCGTTTTCACATCGACGAAGCGTATGCTGCCCACGCCTAGAATCATGGGAACGTATGTCAGATGCACCTGCCTCGATTCCTTTGCTTCACAAGGAAGGTAAAATTGCGGAACATCGGTGGGCAGAATTGTGCGCCCTGTCGCCTGTGCAGTGAGCTGTTCCGCATCATCCCTGGCTTTTTTCTGAGAGGCGGAAATTCTTGCTCCACCATTGGCAGCAGCAGCGGGCCGGATATCTCCCTCGGGAATGTTCTTGCTCTCCTCCATCAATGTCTTGATTTGGCTGCGGGACAGCGGTCCTCGCAAATAGGACATTGTCCAGCGCGTCTGAAAAATCTCGCTCGTCTGAGTATGCACATTGTTCATCAGGAAAACGCGCTTGCCCAGACTGCTCAAGACTTGCTCCAACTCCTGACGGTCGAAGCGGGCGCCTTGCTCGGCGGCGACACCTTCCAGTCCATCAATCAAGCGTGCTTTGTCTCTTTCGGTCTGCAGGCGGCCGACAAACCACGTGCCGGCATTGGCCAGCCCTTTGTAGTCGAGATCGACAGGGTTTTGCGTGGCAAGCAGGACGCCCAGCCCGAATGCGCGGGCCTGCTTGAGCAAAGTAAGAAGGGGCCGCTTGGAAGGTGGATTGGCAACCGGCGGGAAATAGCCAAAGATCTCATCCATGTAAAGCATGGCACGCAGGCTCTGCGTGCCCGATTGCGCGCGCATCCACGATACGATTTCGTTGAGGAGCAGGGAAACGAAAAACATTCGTTCTTGATCGTTCAAATGAGCAATTGAGAAAATCGACACACGAGGCTTGCCGCTTTCTGAATACAAAATCTTGTCTATATCCAACGGTTCGCCGCTCATCCAGGACTCAAATGCAGGCGAGGCAATCAATCCGTTGATCGCCATCGCCAGATTAAAGCGGTCCTTCGCCGGAAAGAACGACTCCACATCAAGCGCGCCCACCTGGGTCATCGGCGGTTTTTGAATTTGCTCGATCAATTCCAAGAGAGTGAGCTTCTTGCCGCGTTTCCAAGCGTCAAGCAAAATTGATGCAACCAGAATGTGCTCGCGACTTCTCAGCGCGTCTCCCTGTACGCCGGCAAGCGTCAAAAGTGAGTTTGTTGCCGTGCTTACGCGCTCACTGAGAAGATCGGCTTCCTCGAGAATCTCTTCAGGCGGGCAGCTGAAGCTGCGCACGACGGAAACTTTCAATCCCGCCGAACTGCCGGGCGTATAAATGGCGAAGTCGGCACTGTCTTTCAAGCGTTTGATCCGCTCCGAACCCTGTCCGGTTTTGGCCAGCCCTGTTTGCCATGACTCTGCGATTTGCCTGGCGTACTCTTCGCGCGCAACACCTTTCAGTCGCGCTTCTTCATCACTTATCCAGGGCAGGAATTCATGCGGAGTCAGGCCTTCAAACATGAGAAGCAAATTGGCGATATCGCCTTTGGGATCGATGGCAATAACCGGAATGCCGTCAATCGCAGCCTCCTCAATCAAAGTGACGCAAAGTCCTGTTTTTCCGCTGCCGGTCATGCCGATGCAAACGGCGTGAGTGGTCAGATTGGCGGACTCGTAAAGAACAACACCCTCACCAACTGCGCCTTTTTCCAGATCGTAGGGCTGCCCGAGATAGAAAACGCCAAGCTTCTCAAAATCTTGCATGCTCACTTCTCCACTTAACGTCAAAAGACAATAGGCGAGACAGGTTGTGGTCGCGGATAAAACAATGAAAGTTTAACCTCGAATTTCCGGTTTAACTAACGCCGCGCACGGGGAAAGCATCATTTTAGGTCCCTTACGGTCTATCCAAGAGGTTGGTCGTGCAATCTTACAGTCAATATATTGAAAAGGCGCGCGCTGAACAAAATCTTGTTCTTGCCGTGCTCGGCGGATCGATTGGAGCTGTGGTTGGTGCCGTTGCCTGGGCAGTGGTGACGGTTGTAACCAAGTATCAGATCGGCTTGATGGCGCTGGCCATTGGTTTTCTGGTCGGTTATCTGGCGCGCAAACTGGGCAAGGGTGTGGACACCATATTTGGTGTCACGGGAGCGGTGCTGTCTCTTGCCGGATGCCTTCTCGGCAATTTGCTTGCCGCCTGTGGAATCTTGTCGCACGAGACGGGAAAGCAAATCCCGGAGATTCTCAGCCAGCTGACACCGCTGTCTTCCATAATGATCCTGACTGCGACATTTCAACCGATGGATCTTCTCTTTTACGGCTTTGCAGTCTACGAAGGCTACAAATTCTCCTTCCGCAGATTGACGCAACAAGAGCTCGCCGACCTGCAACTTGCGACCGCGCCGGTCGCCAATCAGGATGGGCAATAAGAGCCACGCATAACGCTCGCTGTTTTGAGCATGAAAGTTCTTGCGCCAAAAAACACCGGAGTGCTTTCCGTTTTGTTTGCAATTGTTTATAACTGATTCTAATCAGATGGGGGATTTCCCCCCTCTTCCGTTGGTTTGCCCACCTCATTTCATAAATCCGAAACATTCCGCGCAGCAAAGAAAAAGCGCAATCAATGCCTCTTTCATGCAAATTCACCTTAAAAACTTCATGGTTGCAAGGAGACGATCTCAGACATAACATAAGTGTTGTCAAGGTTGTGTTTTTCGCCGCGCTATGAGCTGATTGGACGGCTGGCTGCACGTTGGTTCTAGTAGGGGGGACTGCTATGGAAAGATTGCAGACAGAGGCGAACCCGGTGACCAGATTTGAGCAGGAGAATCCCTCTCAGTTCATTTCCAAGAGATTGGATCAATTAGAGACTCTCGGCAAGTACTCAGTCATTTACGAGATTGCACGCATCGACACAATTTTGAGTCAGACATTTGTGCAAGACCTGACCAAGCGCCTTGTGAATTCAGCAGTATAATTCCGCTTTCCCGTATACACAGTTTGCTTGATTCGCGCTCCGTGACTTGACGAAGCTGCGTCTGCGCATTTGTCCGCGTTTTAGCGCTCCGTGAATTGACGAAGCTGCGTCTGCGCATTTGTCCGCATTTTAGAGCTCCGTGACTTGACGAAGCTGCATATGCGCATTTGTCCGCATTTTAGCGCTCCGTGAATGGACGAAGCTGCGTCTGCGCATTTGTCCGCGTTTTAAAGCTTCGTGAATGGACGAAGCTGCGTCTGTGCATTTGTCCGCATTTTAGAGCTCCGTGACTTGACGAAGCTGCATATGCGCATTTGTCCGCATTTTAGCGCTCCGTGAATGGACGAAGCTGCCTATGTTCATTTGTCTACTTTTTGGCGCTCCGCGGCTTGACGGGAGCTGCCGGCCACGCGCCCGCCTCCAAGCGCACCGTCGGTGACAGCGCTTCCGTTATTGCTTCTGTAGTGTGAGCCCGCGCACGCAAACCGGCTGCATCTGACAGTCGTCCGAGGTAGTAGAGAACATACGCGTATTTTTCCAGGTAAGGAACAAGGGCAACCGACTGAGGACCGTTGAAGCGCTCCGACAGCCTGAGCGCTCTTCCAAGCACAGGAGCAGCAGAAGCAAATTTCCTCTGATCGGCATAGATGCATCCGAGGGCAAAAAGAGCGCGGGCCTCATTGCCATATTTCGGCTGATCTTTGCAGAAATGTGTGGCCCGCAGGTAGAGCTCTTCAGCCTGTGCATACTTTTCCTGCTTGACCAGACATCGTCCTAATTTGTCGAGGCGGGAATAAACTTGCGGGCTTTCAGTGGATAAGATCTTTTCCGAGATTTCGAGAGCATCTCGAAAATAGGACTCAGCTTCGTCATATTCTTTCTGGTCCATGCAAAGATTGCCAAGATTATCATAGCTGTTGGCGATTGAGAGATGCTCCCTGCCTAGTATAGTCACCTTCACGTCAAAGGCAGCTTTGAACAAACGGTCGGCGACACCATAAGCGCCCCGCAAACGATAGATATGACCGAGATCATCACAAGTGATCGCCCACTCCAGCAATGGATCGCGAGCAGCAAGAGTGGCAGTGCCGGCCCAGCCTTCAAGAGGCACGCCCTTTTGTGCCCGGATCTTTGATTGATTTTGCTGATTGCTTTCTTCCTTCAACTTGCCTTCGACATAAGCAACCAGCTCCTCGATGAGAGGCTGGGCTTTCTTCGCTGTTCCGTGCATGAGATAAAAACGAATGAGCGATCCCATCGGAGCGACAATGCGCGGACTATATCTTCCGTAGGCTTGCTCCTTTACACGAAACTCTTCTTCGAAATAAGGCTCGGCAAGATCAAAACGACCGCGCACGGCATAATAGCGGCCAAGTTCGCCCAGACTTTTCGCCAGGCGCAAATCTGAGGGTCCAAAAAAACGGCGTGCTTTGTCCAGAGCTTCAGTCAACAGAGGCAGAGCCTTCCAATATTCATTGGAATCGAGTGCGGTTGTTCCCTGGTTTTGAGTCGTTTGCCAGCTCAACAACTGCACGGATGATTCAGCGAGGGCAAGAGTGGGAGATGGTGACAAAATAGCGATGGCGGACAGAACCACAAGCACACGCTCGCGATCTGACAGCACGCGAGCCGATTGGACACGCTCGCGAGCCGGCAGCACACGAGCCGATTGCACACGCTCGCGAGCTGGCAACACACGAGCGCAAATCAGACGCATATGCTGAGTGACAATATTCAGTTTGCTGAGGGGGGATGAATTAAACACCAGACAATTTTAGCTGATGTTCGCTCATGACGTGAACGCCTTTATTTACGTTCAAACTTTGCATCAGAAGCGACGAATTTGGCAGCTTCGCTATTGAGCCATCGCCTTTCGCTTTCTTCTCCGCGCAGGTAGGCATTCAAAAATGCGGTAGTCACTCGCTCAATTTCAGCAATCATTTGTTTGTCACCAGGTTTTGCCGCACGGCGGGTTGCGCCGTTGAAAATCATATGGTCGCCACCAATAAATGTAAGCAAATATTGATCGCCGAATTTCATGCCATCGAACGGCAATCGTCTGTCTTCCGCAGGGGTGCCTCCGATCTGAGAATTGTCATCAGTTCCCGTCATAAGAAGTCCAGGCACCTGAATGTCACCGAATACCTCTTCCGGTGTTCGTCCTCTCAATTTCGCAGGCGGACTGAGGTAGATCGCTGCCTTTATGCGCGGATCTGCAAATGAGACCTCTCGACGCCCTAAGAAGTATTTTTGTCCCACCATTGTAAGAGTTGTCCCTGCGCCATAAGAATGGCCGCTCATGGCGATGCGAGAAAGATCGAGTCGGTTATATAATGGACCGGAAGACTTGTTCAAGCGCTCCAACTCATCAAGCACGAATTTGATGTCCTCGACGCGATCGTAAAACGTTCGACTGTTGATCGCAGCATTCAGCGCGTCAATGATTTTCTCCCTGCCTTGTTGTCTAACCGGCTGCCACACGCTTGCGTCGCTGCCTATGTGTTGCACGAACACACCGACATAACCATTCTTCATCCAGTGCTCGCCAAGATAAACAGCCGCCTCTCTCGATCCGCCCAATCCATGGGAAAAGATAACAATAGGACAGGGTCCTCTGGCATTCGTCGGCAAGTAGATCTTCACCGGCACTATGCGTCCCCGCGTTTCATCTTTCCATTCTTGATAGACGACGCTTCCATTACCCGCATCGCTCATGGACGGGCGCATGTTGGAGGATGAGGCAAAACAGGAAACGGAAGCACTACAAAGAAGTGCGATGGACATAAAGATGATAGTGAAGCTCATGCGCATCCCTGCTTCTCCAGAGAACCCTTCACCATCTAATACGTCGCCAGCCGTCAAAAAGTTCAATTGCCCAGGTTAAATCTTGTCCGGCGCTAAAGCTCAATCGATGGGGGCAGTCGCCCATGACGGCAACTCTTGAGTGCTATACTCGCGACCAATCAATACTTATCCGAATCAGGAGTCAGCCTTATGAGCAGGAAATTATTCTCGGTATTCCTTGCAGGGAGTCTCCTCGCAGGCATTGCGGTCTCGCCCTTGCCCGCGCTTGCCAAGAAATGGACGGTTACTGAGCGCATCGAGAAATTGTCCAAAGAAATCGATGAAGGACGACAAGCCAACGAATTGACAGTGGCTCAGGTGGAAAGCTTGAAAAAGACTGTCGCCAGCATCAAAGACAAAATGGAGAAGATGAAGGCAAAAAACGGCGGCAAGCTCAGCGTGCCGGACACCAAGAAACTCCACGACGAGATGACAGGGTTGTCAGTCAAGATAACCAAAACACGGCTGGACAACGTTTACAAAGACTGATCGAGTCTGGATTTTACCTGAGCGCTCGGGTCCCCAACGTCATCCCGAGCATGGGCTGATTGGCGAAGGACGCCCGGTCGAAAGCCCATTAACACATCGCCCCTTTCTCACCGGCGGGGTAGTCAATAAAGGTATACTTTTGACTGGCGGCGATTTTCCACCATCGCCGTGAGCACCAGCGACTGAGAGGGCGGCATGCCGTCGCAAAACAGAACTAATCAGGGCCGAATAGGGCTGACGACGATTTTGACAGGTTTGGTCGCCGCCGGCTTTTACATCGTCGCTTTGACATCGCCGCATACAACTGCGGTCGGCGGACCTTACGCACCTCCGCAGCCGCCCGTTTTGCCGCCGCAACAGCCGCCGCCGCGACCGCCGATCTTCCCGACGCCGCCCGGCAACTACAATCCTAAAGATCCTGTCTTTGTGCCGACCGACGTCACAAACATCGGCATCGGCGCCGCCCCCAAGCCGGACGTCGTTGCCGCCTTCGCTCTTGCCGGCATTCAAATCGTTCCGGAGAATTTGTTTCCCAAAGAAGACGACCTGGGCGGCTCCACCGAATGGATATTGGTGCGCGGGAAAGAGGGCGCCGTGTACACGCGACCGACGCCTTATACAGTCAAGCTCGATAAGGGCGACATCATGGTGACGGTAAAACGCCCGTCCAATTTGGCGATCATAGAAACTGCGCTGGGCAAAGTCTCAGTCGGCGCGGATGGCGACATCATCATCACCTACAACGACGGCGTTCTCAGAGTGCAAAACCTCGACGGCATCGGCAAAAACGTGATGGCAAAGATCATTCCGCCCAATCAGGCGGATCCCACAGTGCAGCTTGCGCCGGGTTTTGAGCTCGTTGCCGGCGTCCGCAAATTGAACCGCCAGGACCTGAAGCCTCGCGATGGCGTGGCAAGACGCCACTTCAAATTCCTGGAGAATGGCACGATGGCGGTAAGCGAGTTCTCCGTGGAAAGCGTGATTCAAAACAGCGATTTGATTGCCGATATTCGCCAAAATGTCTCCGGTGTAAAAGAGCGCCGCATTCTTAGCGATATGTCGAAAATGGCTTCGGTTCTTAATTACATGCGCGGGGACGACGGATTTTCGGCGACGAAGTAGCCGCTCCGGCGCTTTCCCTTAAATCAATCTAGGTGTCTCGAGTTTTCTGCGAAACAATGTTCTGGTCTTGAGGTCACGAAACGAGAGCACCGAATGGCACCTGGCAGAGTTTTGATTCTGGGCGGCGGCTTCGCCGGCGTCAAATGCGCAAGGAAGCTGCGCAGCCTCTTGCCGCGTGACAAGTACGACATCGTGCTTTTCAATCGGGAAAACCATATGGTCTTCCACCCGCTCTTAGCGGAAGTCGCCTCCGCAGCCATTCAACCCAAGGACGTGGCGGCACCTCTGCGCCAGCTGTTGCATGGCGTTCAGTGCCGCACCGAAGAAGTGCTCAACATACATCTCGCCGAGAATTTCATCGAATACGAGGCTT
>DATNRC010000221.1:0-4091 GCA_036703705.1 Candidatus Obscuribacterales bacterium | reverse complement strand
CTATTACGGAGAGATTCGACGAAGAAGACGGTGTTTGCTGGAAGAAGAACATAACAACTCATGATGGGATCATCGGCATTATCCCACAGCCGCAAACGGGGCCCGGACGCTTAAGCGATATCTCTTAAGCGCCCGCCAGTGCCGGCGGACACTACCAAGGCGCCCTCTTAGCAAATGGCAAAAAATTCTTTTCCGAGACCGGAACTTTGTTATTGAAGAGTGTGTCTAAATAACCAGGGGCGCGCCGGCGAGGGGGCAGAGCGTAAACAACGAAGCGATACTTTCACGGAAGTTTCATCTCGGTGTTTTAAAACTGCTCTAGGGGGCCTCAACGAAATTCCTTGCGGATGTTTCGGCCGGCACGACACGCCACGGGGGGCGGGTTTAATCCCTGCAAAACGTCAATGGCTAAGCTGGAGGGGGCTTGCATGGCTTCGCATTTGCCTGGTTCGCATTCAGGCGGAAACTCATCGATAATAGACGTCCTAATGGCGCTCATAGCCAAGGGCGGATCCTTTGTGGAGCACGTATTGCGAGAAATCGTGACTGCACCTTTTGAAGTTGCCGGGCGATTGTTTTATCGTCCCAACACCGACGTCAAGGAAGCAACGCTCGAGCATCGCAAGACGGCTCATCACAGGGAAATCAACGATTTCCATCTGAGAAATTGTATGGAAAGCTTTTACAGCGAAAAGAGCAACGCGCACGATCGCAGATCGCAGCATGAGGCGGACGTGGAGCCTTTGTCTTCGATTGGCGGTCTAAACGATGCGCCCAGAGTAGCCGATCCTCAAAGCTTGACCGCACCGCCGCCACCGATAATGGAGCCGTCCAGGCGGACATATTACAACATGGATCCGGCGCGCTCCGGTCAGTACCGGAGTCTGGTCGTGCGCCCTCACAAGGGTGAGCTGGCTGTGCCTGGCTCCAACCCTTCTGTGACAGGCTCTCACGAACGGCTTCCCGCTTATCGCCGCTCGAAGGCAGCATCCGAGTCCGGCTCACATGCGGCGATTTACAGGGCTTTGAGCGCCGACAACATGAATCCGCATGGCTTGAAGCAGTTTCTCGGCGGTGAGGAGCGCGCGCAATAAGACGAAAGTTTAACTTCTGATCCCATTATTCCAGTCGATGGTATCGAGCCTGCGTGCGATGTTAGCGGCCTCGTCGTTCCTAATCTCAAGCCCCAGGACTATGTTAAGGACTTCTGGGTGCAGTCGATTGGAGCTGATACCAAGCCCAGCGTGGACAAAAAGGGCCAGGCCCTCATTGAGTCGTACAAAAACCCGAACAATGGTGTGGAGTTGCGGCGAGTGCTCATTAACGGCGGCAAACATGAATGGCCGGCGAGCAATGAGCGGTATGCTGCTACCGACGAGATCTGGGAATTCTTGAAGCAGCATCCCAAAGCACTTAATACATCAGGAGATATGCTCGTTGCTTGAAACGAGCCGTGTTAAGGCGGCTGTCCTCAAGATTGGGCCAGGGTTCAACTAATCCATCAATGGCTCCGGGCTCAATTATTTTTCCAAGGCTTTGGCGCCTTGAAAATTGCCAAGCATAAGATATCGCAGCGCACGGGGCAGCGCCGCAGACAAGAAGCGATAGCAGCACGTGATTTGGACCATCCAAACCTCTTGCGAGTTTATGACTTGAGATTGTTGTGAGAGAGCGCCTGCCTCGCGGGCACGGTGGTGGATCGAGCGCCAGCGCATCCTCCATGCTCGACTTTGCCGTTCACATATCATTCCACCTCACGCACTCGTTTATCCAATCGTCTATCCTATGAAGAACGTCACTGGAGGTGCGCATGAGAGTGCTGGAAGAGCGAATTTTGAAAGAAGGCAAGCATCTTGGCAAAGGCATTCTGAAGGTCGATTCCTTTATGAATCACCAGATTGATCCGATCCTTATGGAAGAAATTGGAGCTGAATTTGCCAGGAGATTTGCCGGCTTGAAGCCGACGCGCATCCTCACCGCAGAAACCAGCGGTATTGCTCCGGCACTTTCGGCTGCCATGGCTCTCAAGGTGCCGCTCGTTTTTGCCAGGAAACATCAACCAATTACTATGGCTGGCGAACCCTACCGTGAGTCAGCGCCTTCTCCGACGCACGGGAAGCAGGTTGAGCTGATAGTCTCATCGGAGTATATGAGCAAAGAAGATCGCGTCTTGATCCTTGATGATTTTCTGGCCAGCGCTCGCACTCTCATTGCTTTGGTAAACCTGGTGAAAAGCAGTGGAGCAACATTGATTGGTGTTGGTGCCGTGATCGAGAAGGCATTCCAAGGCGGCAGAGAGCACTTGAAAGATCTGAACGTGCCCATTGAGTCTCTTGCCACGATAGAAAAGATGGAAGACGACAAGATAATCATTCGGCGGGAAGAGCCGTCATTGAAGGCCTAGCAATGCAGGAGTGACGCGTCACTCCGCGTTTGCCGTAGGGGCTGCAATCGACAACAAATGCAAGACGCGCCTGTTTGCTTTGAATTGGTCGCCAAAACGATCGATTGCCTCCTTTTGCACTTCAGGTGCGCGATTGCTCAGATATTCGTCAAGAGATTGTTGATTCTCAACAAGGTAGTGAATGGTCCACAAAATTGTCCCATCGTCTGTTCTTCCTTCTTCACTTGCATTGCGGAAGAACCAGTGCGCGCCCTGGAAGCCCTTTGTTTCAAGCACTTTGTGGATGTGCTCCGGCAACCAACCGGCAAAGCTATACTTCGCCTCTTCTTTCACTTCTAAATTCACTTCGTAAATCAACACCGCCTGATGCCCCCGCTAGTCATGTTTCTCGCTGGAATGCCGTGGCTCAAAATTGCGGGCTCAAAGCTTCGCCAGTCTCTTTTTTGCTGAAAGCAGGCATAACAAAGCGTGCGATTCTCTCCATCGAGTTTATGACGCGGTCGTGTTGTAAACCGCCGAAGTTGGTGATCGCGAGAAAGTCGGTGAAGCCCTGCTGCTCGTAGCGCCGGGCAACACGAATTATTTCAGCCTCATCGCCCACTGCCATCAGATCTTGGTCAATCAATTCCTCGAATGGACGTTGTTTTGCATAAAGTCTCGTGCGCACATATAAATCCATCGCTTCCTTGCACTCGAATCTTGCCTGCTCCACGGACTCCGAAGCGTATGTGTGCAGCCCAAATACGGCCCTGGCATCTTCTTCCTTCGCTCCGCTCTCAACGAAAGCAGAGCGAAAATTACGGACGACACCATGCAATTCGTCGATACTCTCTGTGGTGGCATAGGGAATCATCATGAGAGATTGTTTCTTCTTGCCCACGAATTGGGCTGCGTCGTTGCGAAGAACGGCGATGTGCACCGGCGGATGAGGCTTTTGGATGGGCACTACATTTAGTGCGACGTCGTCAACGGTATAGTGCTTACCGCGAAATGAAAATCTATCGCCTGTCCATGCGCGGAGGATGATATCCAGTGATTCATCGAAGCGTTCTCGCTTTTCCGCAGGCGGGACGTTGAAGCCGGCAAACTCATGAGCCAAGTAACCGGAGCCGACTCCAAGAAGTAGACGGCCGTTCGTCATAATGTCAACCATTGCATAGTCTTCCGCTACTCGCAACGGATGATCGAATGGTAGAACGACAACCGCCGATCCCAGCCTTATCCTTTTTGTTCGCTGGGCTGCTGCAGCCATCCAGATGGGTGGGCGTGGAATGGCTCCGTACTCATGGAAGTGGTGCTCGGCGATCCAAAAAGAGTCGAAACCCAATTCATCCGCCAATTCTACTTGCTCCAGGAGCTCGTCGTAAAACTGCCTGGTCGAGCGCTTCAATTCGTGCGGATAGTGATCTACAACTGAAAAGATTCCGAATCTCATTGTCGCTTTCTCGAACAATCCCTGATCAGCCAAGTCCAACTACAGCAGTAGATCCTTGCAGTCGATCTTTCCATGCGCTCCATTGCAGATGATTCCAAAGGGGCTTATCTTGCCAAACTGATCATTTTTCGAAAGCCGATAAGTTCCAAAGCGGATCAATTCCAAAGCCGATGACTTTCCAAGGCAGCAGCTTTTTCTGCTACTGATCATCTGTCTGAAGCGGATGATCTTTCGAAGCTGCATATTATCTCA
>DATNRC010000220.1:0-18564 GCA_036703705.1 Candidatus Obscuribacterales bacterium | reverse complement strand
CCGCCGGCATCATAAAGAAATCACGGCTGGAAAGAGAGCTGCGCGAAAGCCTGCGAGTGGGTCTTCCTCTGGGCTTTGTTCTGGCAACCAAAGGATTGCTGTCACCGCCCGTGCGACACGCCGCCGTCACATTGCTGCGATTGATGCGGGACACCTCTATCAGTCGAGACAAGGCTGTCGAAGCTCTGAAGGCAGTGGATTCAGGCTCGAGTTCGCTTGGTCGTTTCTTACGCGACAACGGCATTGATATTCCGGAGCAGGCGGCGGGCGTAGGCGAACTCCTCGTGCGCGGTCGCCTCATCACCGACAATGAATTGATGATCGCGCGCGAGATTGAGCTCATCGAAAAGAAAGAGCTGGAGCCGGTTCTCATTGCCTGCGGTTTCGTGCATCAAGACGCGCTTGATCTGGCACGAGAGCTGGCAAAACGCGTCGAGCGCGACAATCTGCCGCGGGAGGTTGCTGCTGAGGTTCTCGAAAAGAACAAAAACGTAATGGGCAATCCGGATGTAGACTCTTTGACAGCAGAAGCGATGGCACGCAAAGAGGCGGCTGATGCCGCCGAAGAAGCAGCCGCCGCTGCAATGGCTGCGTCAAGAGCAGCGGAATCGGTCGGCGAGCCCTCTTACAAGTCGGCCGCCGCAACGCCAGACACAGAAGGAGAGTGCAAAGACATTACTGCTGCCGCTGATTTCGAATCCGGCATGAGCCAGGATGACATGCCGCAAACATGGAAATCGGAAACATACGACATGCCTTGCGGCACAGCCGGGGAATCTCTCTCAGCTTCGTCTGCCGGGGATGTTATCGAATTGGACGAAGTCGAAGATTATACGCTGCCGCCGAGCGGTCCGGACATAGGTTTCGACGACATGCCGCAGTCCTGGAAGTCGGGCACATACGACATGCCTTCTGGCGACAGTGCCTCCGCGCTCCATCCCGACGCCGACCGAAATTCGCTCAACATGGCGCCGCCGGCTCAATCCGGCTTGAGCACCGCCTGGGATCCTGCATTAGATCGCTCGTCGGTTCAAAAAGCTCCATCGGCAGGCGCATCCATGCTGCAAGACGCGCCCGGCGCTCAGCCCTCAACCGCTCCATCAAGCGCTTCTAAAACAAACGAGCCGCCAAAAGAAGTGGACCGTGTGGATTTGCTCAAGCGCGCCGCCTTCATAAATGACAAGCAAATCAAGATTGCCAGCTCCACTGCAAGCGCTACTAAAACCTCGGTCATTCGAGCGCTCTTCGATACGGGCGCTATCGATCAGCCGGTTTTAAACCTGTCCGCTTCCGCCAAAAGACATATTGAGGCGGGCGACATCGATGTGGAAGGTGCTATCCGCGTGCTTTCGTATTGCAGAGAGCACAAATCAAGCTTCGATGATGCGATGAGGCTGTTGGGGGGCCGTTCGGCTTAGCCACAATTGCCCTGCTTGTTCTTATTGTCGGCGGGGCCTGGCGCTAAGGGCCATGCAATGTCCGCCGTTTTTGAGCCCTACCCGTTATGGACTTTCTGGGTTTGTCTTTGGTTGAGACCATTGAACAATCACTTCTTTGTCCTTGATGAAAGCAAGCGGATTGCAATAATCATCTGTCCATACGGGCTGCTCTGGTCTTTCTATGACCGGATGCTCGAGCCACAGGGGGCTCAATTTGAGCTTCTGCATCGTCTCCTTCTCTCGCATTACAAGCACCCACAACGCTTCCGTTCTGCCGATGCGCGGATCGGTGCGGTCGCCATAGCAAATCAACCCGTGAAGCCTGGCATCGCGAATCAGATTCCACAGTATTGGCACAATGTCGTAATATTTGCTTGATGCGTGGTATGCAATTACGCCTCCTGGAGCCAGTTTTCGAAGATAGAGCTGCAATGCTTCGCGAGTCATCAAATGCAGAGGCATAACGTCCGAGCTGAAAGCATCAAGAACGATAACGCCGAAGCTGTTGTCCGGAGCTTCCTGCAATTTGATGCGCGCATCGCCAATGAGGAAATTCAAAAGAACGCCGCGCCTGTATGCGCTGTACACATAGGTGAAGTAAAAGGGGTCGGTGGCCAGTTGCACGACTCTCGGATTGATCTCATAAAGAAAGAGCTTTTGCCCGGGGTGGGCATAAGCGGACAGAGTGCCGCATCCAAGCCCAACTACCGCAAAATTGGCCCGAGGCGCAAGCGGTTTCACATCAGACTCTGTTCCTTGATCAGCTGGCTTCACGCCTGGTTTATCAATGTCGCCGAACATTCTGGTGAGCACCATGCCAATCGGACCGGCCTGAGTGAAGTAGGAAAGCGGCGCATAGCGCAAGTCCGGATCCAGACTTTGATTGCCGTGCATCGTCACATCGTGATAGAGCTCCAGCACATTTTGTGAGCGCACCACGCGTATGGTCGAAACACCAAAGAAATTTCGACTGCGATAGATAATCTCGGGCTGCTGTTCGCCAACCCATGCTGATAAGACAAAAACAATCGCAAGCGCTGAGCGAAGCTCCGTTCTATTTCTTGCCGCGAGCAACACCAGCAAGAGCGGCACCGCGACGCGCCACGCCTGTTGCAGTAGTGCCGTATACAAACTAGTGGGACCGGTCTGGCTCAGGTAGTAGGCACGACTTGGCTCGGAAAACAGAAAGTAAGTCAGTCCCACTACCGCCACCGGCATCACCCAAACCGGAAAGAGCTTGTCGGCCGGCAATCGCAGTCTCGAGGGAAGAGGTCGAAGGAACAGAACTGCCGTCGCGCCCAGCACCAGGGGATACTCGAGGGGAGAGCTCAATATCATTGGCGCTGCAAGAGCATTGACAAGACTGCCCAACACGCCGCCGAGTGAGAAGAAGAAATAAAACTCCGTCAAATATCTCGTGTCAGGCCGATCCGCCGCCACCTTTGCGTGCAAAACGGTGCTTACCACAAAGAGCGTAATGAGTTGCAAAGGCAGGCCGTTGGAGATGTGGAAACCGTGCCCGATACCGCATGTAGTGACAAGGATGAAGTTTGCCACTATGAGCCATGGCATGGCCATCTCGAGGATTCTGAAGAACGCCGCCGGCAATCGCACGAACGCCAGGATGATGGAGACGAGATAAATGGTCAGCGGAATCACCCACAGAAGGGGCAGAGAAGCCATACTCGTGGTGACGAAAGTAGTAAGACCAAGAACAAGACTGGAAGGAATTGCCGTCAACAGCACCCATTGTATTCGCCTCTTAGCTGTAACCAGCGCGCCGCCGTCGACCGCAAAAGGCACGGCTTGCTTCTCCTTCACTGTCTGTTCATCGATTGAGTCAGTTTGAGAAGGCCCTTGCCCACCGCCAGCGTCCGCTCGCCCACCGTCAAAATCCTCGCCGGCGGCAGCTTGTTCACTGCTCTCAGAATCCACTCCCGACCGGGGTTCGCTTTCAGCCAATCCCTCAGCTGAACTGACGTTGTCCGGCGGTTTGGTGGCGGCGAATCGCATGGCGCCGCACAAAAGAGCGAAGAGTAAAAGAGCGCCATATCCAGCCTGCCAGTAGCTGCTTTGCTGGCTCAGTGTCAGTCTCGGCTCAATTAGAAACGGATAACCAATAAGTCCAATGAGGCTGCCGAAATTGCTTGCCGTGAAGAGGAAATACGGATCGGAAGAAGACTTCAGGTTGAGGCTTGCAAACCACTTTTGCAGAAGTGGAGCCGTCGTACTGACAGCAAAAAACGGCAAACCGACAACCATTGTCAGCGCCCAGAAGAGCCAGAAAAACGGCGCCGTCTCGGGAGGCGGCGGTATCAGACCTGCCACCCTCGTAGGCAACACAAGCAAGGGCAGGAAGAGAACAATCGCATGAACGACGAGTTGAGCTTGAGCACTGAGGCGAGTGGAAACAAGGTGGGCATAGAGATAACCAAGCAATAGGGTCAATTGAAAGAAGACCATGCACGTATTCCATACGCCTGGCGAGCCTCCGAGGAGGGGGAGCAGCATTTTGGCAATCATTGGCTCCATGACGAAGAGGAGCGCCGCACTTACAGTGAGCGTCACAGCAAACAAAAAAAGCGCTAGCGTCGTTTTCATTCTCGCTTGCCAACCCCGTCGCGGAAAGGTCTCATGCCGCATGAAGATTTCAGCAAGTCTGAATCTCGTCCCAATATGCGCAAGAGTGCCTGCACCGACCGCACCATCCGTTAATCACGCCAGAAAACCAGCCCCGGCTCACTTCACCAATACAACAATAGCAGCCAACGGCGAAAGCTTGAAAAGCGCTTTCCCACAGGCCATTTGTGGCATAGCCAATCAAGAGGTCGCCAAAATACTATGATCCACGTTATGAGTCACTGTCGTGAGATTCTTTGACAGCCCGTTTTCAAGACTCGCAATGCAGTGCATTCAGCGGATAACGTAATGTATGCGGTGCGCTATTCAAGCCGGAAAGGTCCCCAGACGATGTCAAAACTTCATTTCCTTCAGAGAAGAGGAAGCAGACGATAGATGCGGAATGCAGCTGCTCTTACACTCTTTGCTCTCACACTGACCATCTCGGCCGCATTGCTCTTCGTCATGGAGCCCATGATCGCCAAAATGCTGCTCCCCCTCCTCGGAGGCTCGCCAGGTGTCTGGAACACCTGCATGGTGTTCTTTCAACTGACCCTATTGCTAGGTTATTTGTATGCCCACGTGATCTCTACCCGGCTCAGTATGCGCAGGCAGATGTTTGTGCATGCCCTCGTTGTTGCTTTGCCCCTGCTTGTCCTGCCGACAACGGTTGGCGGGCGAATCGGCACTCCGCCTGAAGAGGGGCAAATTCTCTGGCTCATTTGGATTCTCACTGTCGTGGTTGGATTGCCTTTCTTCGCGGTCTGCACAACCTCGCCCCTGATGCAAAAATGGTACGCCAGCCTCTCACTCTCGTCGTCCTCTGATCCTTACTTCCTGTTTTCCGCAAGTAACTTCGGCAGTCTCTTTGGACTAATCGCCTATCCATTTCTTGTAGAACCACGATGGACGCTCAGTCAGCAAAGCTCGTACTGGCAAATGGGCTATTTTGCGCTTATCGCCTTCACAGTTGCCTGCGGCGTTTTTGCCCTCATGTCTGGTTGCAACAGAGGAGCGCGCAACAACAGCTCAGAATCTGGTGTGCCAGGCGAAACTGCTTCTGCGCCAGGCGAAGAGCCATCCGAGATTGATACTGCGGCAATTTCGCACGCTGAGGCGAATGCCATCACTCCGCGCCGCAGGTTGCGGTGGCTTATGCTGACGGCCATTCCCTCGAGTCTGGTCCTCGGGCTGACGACTTTTGTCACCACAAGAATGGCATCGTTTCCTCTCTTGTGGATGTTGCCCTTGGTCGTTTATCTGCTCACTATTATCTTCGCCTTTGCCCGGCTGCCTGCTTTGATCTACACCCTGCTGGAGAAAGCGTTGCCCTGGGTCGTACTGGGCAACTTTGTGCTTATCACCACATACGGTATCGGGCATTCCTTGCCCAACGTATTCGTGGGTCTGCCTCTTCAACTTGCCACCTTGTTTGTGGTTGGCATGGTCTTTCACGGTAAAGTAGCGGCCGATCGCCCGGCAACGAAATATCTGACCGAATACTATCTGATCTTTTCCCTCGGCGGCGTCCTCGGCAGCTCCATAAATGCTCTTCTTGCCCCGGTCCTGCTCAGTTCTCCTCTCGAGTACCCTCTTATACTGGGCGCAGCCTTGCTATTGTTCGTCAAGGGTCCGCTCCGCAAGAAAAGCTGGACAATAGACAAATTCAATCCGACCTGGCTTGTGCCGGTGGTGGTTTCCCTTATCACTTACATTTTTTTCTCAGACCCAAGCCGAGCATACAATCTGAGCAGAACAGGACCATTCTCTCTCCTCATGGTGTTATTCGATCAAGGATGGAGATTGGCGATTCCTCTTCTTATCTGTTTCGTCCTCTCTAAATCAGGCTTGCAGCTGCGCATTGCTCTTGCCATTCTGCTTCTGATATCGGTGTTCGTCGGCGACCAGGACAAAAACATTGTTTATCGCAGCCGCAACTTCTTTGGCGTGTGCGCCGTGCTCATAAGCAGACCTGACAATTCGGTGCAAATGATCCACGACCTGACAGTGCACGGCAAGCAATCGATGGATCCTGCACTGCGCAACGAGCCAATTTCTTACTACACTCACAGCAGTCCCATAGGAACTGCGCTCACCAAGTTGTTTGGACCCGTCGAGCGAAATGTTCTTGAGACGAGTAAAGAACGCGCAGATACGAGCGCCAAAAAGACGCTGCCTGCCCTTGCCGTCGTCGGCCTGGGAACAGGCACCAGTGTGGCCTATGCCCATCCTGATCAAGTTGTCGATCTCTACGAGATAAATCCGCAAGTGATAAGAGTCGCCACGGATCCGCTCTATTTCACTTACCTCTTCAGTGCTTATAAGCGAGGTGTGAGAATGAGCTTTTTAGTAGGCGACGCCCGCTTGAAGCTGCAAGAGGCACCGGATAACAAATATGGGGTGATTCTTCTTGATGCATTCAGCGATGACATCCCGCCCCTGCATCTCATGACCAGAGAGGCACTCCAACTCTATCTCACTAAACTGGCGCCTGGCGGAATCATCGCCTACAACTGCTCCAATAAGTACTACGATCTTGTTTCTGTAGTTTGGAACCTGGTCAATGACGCTCATCTCAACGCACTCATCTGCGATGACGACTATTACGATGCCAGTCACCCACTGCGAGCAGGATCGGTGTGGGTGATCGTAAGCCGGGAGCGAGAAACACTTGAGCAGCTGCGCGTCAACAAATCATGGGTGACCACGCCCTATGCAGCTCGACCGGACCAGCCAGTCTGGACGGATGATTATTGCAACCCCCTGGCTTTCATCAAAGGCATATGACGATGAGAAAAAGGCATATGACGATGACCAACCAGCATGAAAAGGCCGAGCGATGAGAAACGTTGCAGCTCTTGCACTGTACGCAATTACTCTCGCGGTATCCGCAGCATTGCTCTTTTTCATGGAGCCCATGATCGCCAAAATGCTTCTGCCGCTGCTCGGCGGCTCGCCGGGAGTCTGGAACACCTGCATGGTTTTCTTCCAGCTCGCTCTGTTGCTCGGATACTTGTACGCACATATCATCTCGACACGGCTTAATGTGCGCCAACAGATAATCCTGCATGCGTGCGTAATCTCCCTTCCCCTGTTGTTTCTCCCTGTGGCGATTGCCGGTCGCGTTGCTCCTCCACCACAAGAAGGGCAAATTGTCTGGTTATTCTGCACTCTCACCGTCGCCATCGGGTTGCCGTTCTTCGCTGTTTGCACCACCTCACCGCTTCTGCAAAAATGGTTTGCCAATCTTTCCCTTTCGACGTCGCCGGATCCCTATTTCCTTTTCTCTGCAAGTAATCTCGGCAGCCTGTTCGGGCTCATCGCCTACCCATTTCTTATTGAGCCGAGGTGGACGCTGAGCCAGCAAAGCAGCTATTGGCAAACAGGCTACCTTGCCCTTCTTATACTGACAGCCCTTTGTGCTTTGACGCATCTTTCCGCTCGAGAGTCGAATGGAGAGTCGGCCATTGATCACAATACGTCATCCCGGGCGCCTTCCCAAAGTCAAAGTAAAAGTATGCGTTGCGCCGCAGAAGGAGAGGCTTGCTATAGCGAGAAAGTCCATAAACAGGCTGAGGAAACTGCCCTGCCGGCTGCGGACTCCGAGTCGGGCGCTTCAGGGAATGCGGAAAGGATTGTGACTCCGCTAAGGAGAATATGGTGGTTGATCCTTGCAGCCATTCCCTCCAGTCTTGTCCTCGGGTTGACTACCTTCTGCACAACACGGATGGCTTCATTTCCCCTCCTTTGGATGTTGCCGCTAGCTGTCTACTTGCTCAGCATCATTCTTGCTTTTGCGCGCATACCGGCATTTGTTTGCCGCCTCTTTGAAGCTCTCATGCCATGGCTGATCGTAATCAGCTTTATCAATGTCACCACATCCGGTATTGGACATTCGATGATAGATGTGTTGATTGCATTGCCTTTGCAGCTGTTTACTTTATTTGTGATCTCCCTGACATTACACGCCAGAGTGGCAGGCGACCGACCACACACTCGGTTTCTTACCGAATATTATTTGCTGTTTTCCCTGGGCGGCGTTCTTGGCAGTGCATTCAATGCGCTTCTTGCGCCGATGATCTTCAGCTCACCGTACGAATATCCTCTTGTGCTTGGCGCCGCTGGATTAGTGCTCATCAGGGGCCCTGTCAGCAAGAGGAGCTGGTCCATCGACAAAATGATACCATCGTGGGCATTGCCTGCATTGGTGGCATTTGTCACTTTCCTCTTGTTCTCCGACCCGCATAGGGCCTTGCATTCGAGTGATGCGTCACTTGCCTGGGTAATTGCCGATCAAACCTGGAGAGTGTTGTTGCCCCTTGTAATAGCACTCTTTCTTGGGCGGACCAAATTACAGACAGAGTGCTCCGTCGCCGCAGTCATAGTAATGTCAACATTTGTAGGCGACCTGGACAAACATCCCGTGTATCGCAGCCGCAATTTTTTCGGCATCACAACTGTTTTGCTGAACAGATCCGATAATACGGCGTTGCTCGTGAACGATTTCACTACTCACGGAACACAGTCGATGGATCCCCAGTTGCGCCACGAACCAACAACCTATTATTCGAGGAGCGGTCCGCTGGGAAGGGTTCTGTCAAAGATGTTCGGTCCGCCAGATTCAAGTCAGACAAGCTCGGCTAGTTTGCGGAAGCTGCCCCCCTTTGCCATCGTCGGGCTTGGAGCAGGCACATGCGCAGCATACGCAAAACCTGGTCAAAACATGGATCTATACGAGATCAATCCGACGGTGATAAAAGTTGCCACGGACCCTTTGTATTTCACGTATTTGTTTAGCGCTTATAAACGCGGAGTGAAAATGAACTTTCTGGTCGGAGATGCCCGCATCCAAATGCAAGCAGCACCCGACGACGGGTATGGCATTATCATTCTCGATGCCTTCAGTGACGACATAGTTCCGCTGCATCTGCTTACGCGAGAGGCACTTGATCTCTATCTTCGCAAATTGGCTCCTGGTGGGATTCTTGCCTATCATTGCTCAAGCAATTACTACGACATCGTCTCGGCGATATGGAATCTGGTCACAGATGCAAATCTGCATGCGGCCGTATGTTATGACGAATATTACGATCCCAAAAGACCCCTGCGTTTAGGCTCAATCTGGATGCTGGTTGCCGAGGATAAGCGCACTTTCGATCAGCTGGAGCTTGGCAAACAATGGCTCAACTCGCCCCTGAAAGCACGTCCCCATGAAGCCGTATGGACCGACGATTATCACAACCCCCTGGGATTCATAAAAGCCACACAGGGACCTTATCAGAAGCTCAGCAAATGAAATTACTATGATGCCTGGGAGGCAGGAGCAGGCGCGCCTTCACCAGTTGACGCGCAAACGCCTCCTGCAACTGCATGGCTGCTTTGCGTGCACTTCTGATTTTGGCAGGAGCTTGCCCAGTTCTTTTACCCCTTTTACTGTAATCCCCGTTCTCTGGATTTCCAGATCCTCCAGCTTCGAGTGTCTTGCTAATTGAGGGATGGAAGCATCCGTCACTTTTAGCAAATCTCGCAACCACAGCTTGCGCAAATTTCTAAGCCCGCTTAAATGGGCAAGCCCCGCGTCCGTTACCCTCGTGGCGCTCAAATTCAGTTCTTCAAGTCGCCCCATCTTGCCAATGACATCTTTTATAGTTTGATCGTCGACACTTGTTTGCGACACATCAAGACGCTTGAGCGTATTGGACGACAACAAGTAGCGAAGTCCGTTATGAGTGATTCGTGTCCCGCACAAATTCAAGGTAACGATGCGAGGCATCGTGCTTATGGCTTTAAGTGACGAATCCCCAATTCCGGTCAGCTTCAAATCCAGGTACGCCAGTGTCTGGTGTCGAGCCAGCCGGGCCACGGCAGCAGCAGCAAAAGCGTCCGACGTCCTGTCAATGCGCAACACTTTCAGATTGCGCATTTTCGAAAAGCTATTCACACACCTATCTGTGAGAGTAGTGCTTCCCAGATCTAATTGTTCCAGGCCGGGCAGTCCACTCGAAATTCGCATCAGATCGCTGTCGCCAATTGGCGTCGAGGTCAGAGCCAGCCTCCTGATACCTTTTAACAAGCAAATGTGTGCCACACTTTCGGGCTTGATGTCGGCAGAAGTAAGATTGAGCCCTTGAATATCATTTGCTCTAAGCATCCGCAACAGCCTTAAGGCATTACCTTTTAAGCCTGGCGCATCAAGAGAAATGCTTGCACCTGAAGGCACGCATACTCGTCCTCGCGCCGGGAAGGACAGGGGCACTACGGGCCATTGAAGCATAAAGGTTTCCGGCGGCTCGCAAGTGTAGTAGCGGCCCAATCCTGCCGCAGGGAAATTGATGATACGGGTGCTTGCTTGCGGATGCGCAGCGGCAATCCGATCGGATGTGAGACCAGAAGCCGGCTTGATGACAAGAAAAAGGAGGACAAAGAAAATGAGTTGCATATTCCGCGGCGTTCTTGGTTTCGAGCTAGCGTTCACCCTTAACACGCCTAATGGTAATAAGTGACGCGCTCGCGCTTCTTGCAACTGCAAGCCTTGGCGCCATGGACTTCAGATTTTGGCAAAGCCTTACCAAGGGCAATAATTCCAAGGGCGGTGAAGGCCGATCTCTGCAACTCGAGGTTTTCCAACTTTTTATGGCTGGCGAGTTGCGGGATCGAAGCGTCCGTCACCTTCCGCAGCCAACGCAACCAGAGCTTCCGCAAATTACTCAATTTCGTAAGATGGCTGATGCCTGCATCGGTCACCTGGGTATTGGAAAGGTTGAGCTCTTCCAGCTGGACCATCTTACCGATAACATCCCTTAAAGTCCGGTCGGTGACCTTGTTTAACGATACGTCGAGTCTCTTGAGAGCAGGCAATGCAAGCAGATGCTCCAGCCCTTTGTCCGTGACGCTTGTCGCAGCAAGATTGAGAGTGGAAAGCGCAGGCATCTTGCTGAGCAGCGCAAGCGAGGCATCCGTAATTTTCGTCTGGCTCAAATTAAGATAAGTGAGCGTGTTTATGCAAAGAAGCTTTGCTACTCCAGCGTCATCGATTTTGGTCTTCTCAAGAATCAGCACCCGGAGATGCTTCAATTTGGCCACATGGTCCAGACAACGATTGGTAATGGTAGGCATATAGCTGATGTCCAACTCTTCAAGTTGAGGCAGCTCGCGAACTATACGCGCAATCTCCGCGTCGTCCATATAAGTTCCCCAGACGCTTAGTCGCTTTAAGCCTTTGAGGTGAAAAATATTCTTTATGGTGTTGCGATCGACCTTAGAACCAGTAATATCCAGACCATAAAGATCGTCAGGTCGGAGCACACGCAAATGAGGCAACCCATCCTCCGATTCCCAGCTCGTGCCCAAATTGACTTTTGCCTCTTTCGGCACTTGCACTTTCCCCCGGCACGGAAAATATTGTTGCTGACTGACACCCCACTGGGCCATGAACGGGTCCACGCGCGGCTCTATGAAGTAGCGCCCGCCACCCTTCGGATGAAAATTGATGGTGCGCATCTTCACACCGGGGGAGGCTTGCGTCCCTGAAATTTCCCCGCATACAGACGGTGACGACGCAACAGAAGCCACATAGATGAGGAGAATCAGAAGGAACTTTGAACGCTTCAAGATTGACATGCCCTGAGACCTTCAAAAAGGCCGCCGGGCAATTGTCCGACGGCCTTAGATCATGATATCAACTGGCGGCTTTACTTGACGAGCTGTGCCAAGGTCGAGCCCATGGGGGTCAGTACGCTTCCCGACGTTGGATCGGAAACTATAACCCCTGGGATGCCGTTGGCGCTGCCGAGGAATGTGATACCGAATTCCCCGAATACGCCCTGACCGTTGTTGTACGTGCCTGGTTCGTATGGGCCCGTCAGTATTACGCTGTAGAATCCAGTCACCACCCCGCCATCCGTAGCGATGGGCAGGATAGTGTGCTGCTGCCCCGTCCAATCAGCGCTTCTATCGTCCGGGCTTGATTTTGCAGAGTTCAAAGCGCCGTGATTGGAGTTGATGATGGATACTCCGGCAGTGATTGGATTGACACCGTCGCAGGTGGGATCGCCGGTTTTGCATATTCCCATGCACTGAATTGCTTTCGCTACACCAACCGGGTTGGATTTATACGTGCTGGCGTTGCTCAAACCATAGTCCACCCAGTAGCACGGAAGCTTGGTGGGAGCCAGTTTTGGTCCAGGACTTGGACCCAACTTGCTGCAATCAACAAATGTGACATAAGCATTAGTCGGGAAAGTCGTCGGTGGTGGAGGAGCGGCGACAGGCAGCGGCGGATTAGGCACAACCGGCCCGCCCTGGCAACCCGGATCAAGGAACCACGGAGGAGACGGCACTGTCAAAATGGGCAGCTGCTCTGCTGTTGCAGAGGCTCCCACCAGACTGCCTCCGGCATTGCCAATCATGAATGGCGCAAACAGAAATGCCATCGGTGGATTTACGGTCACTCGAATGGCATTATTGGTGCCACCATTCAATGAGATAACCTGGGGATTGATAGAGCCGGATGGAATGTTCAGCCCAGGACCATAGATATCAGCATAAGAACGCTGAGCCATTGTCCGGGCAGCATTTTGAGCGGCGGTGATTCGTGGATCGCCCCCGGGCACATTCCAGGCAAGCTCCATGACACCGGCATAAGCGGCTGCGTCTGCGACGTTCTGCAATTCAATATTTGCTGACACGAAGTGAGCAATGTCTACACCAATGCAGGCAAAAAGCAAAATGATGAAAACGGCAAAGAGCATCAACATCGATGCCATTGCCCCGCTTGGATTCCGGAGAGATCTCCTTCTTTTATTTCTGCGCATAAATAATCGCCTCGGTTCGTCTTGTCTAAGGTTCTATGTCACACACATAAATGCCGGCAATTGTGTAGTTGGATGGGGTCAAACTTTTTCCGAAAAATGTCAAAGGTGGATATGGCCAGGAGGGAAGCGTCGTTCCACCCGGATATAACACCCGAACTGCTACGTGTCCCTGACCTCGCGGTCCGGTTATGCACTGCCCGGCGGTAATCACGGCAGGTGCAGTGGTGACAAAAGTGCCGGCTGCATTAATGGTCCCATTCGTAAATTGCCCGTCGCTAACAACGCAATTTGCCACTCTTATCGAGCTGTTTTTCCAGCTGCCATAATTTGCGGCACTGTTGCCGTTTTGCTGACAAAGGAAATTGAAATTAATCGCCAGCCAGCGAGCGTGTGTTTTTGCCGCGGCATCCACTCCCGTCTTTAGATACAGGTAAATGCACGCCTCGTAAGTCATGTACATAAGAAGGATAAAAATAGGCACCACCAAAGTCAGTGCCGCCGCGAATTCGGCGATTGCGGCTGCTTTCTTCCTTTTGGAGCGATGGCGTATTCGGATCATATTTCTCTAACCTCGTGTTTTCAACGCCCCTGTATGATTAATGCGGAATAGGCCATGTGGCGCTCGACCGAACAGTTATTCCCGAAAAGTTCAAAACAGCAAATCCACCCTTGACCGGATTCCATGGGAATACGGGAAGATTAGGTCCGTTGGCATATCGCACCTGTGCCGTTACGTATGAACCATTAAGACTGCCTGGAGTTGGAAAAGTGAAGTTAACTTGAATGTTGGCGTTTCCCGAGTTGACGGCAAAGACTCCTGGACATGCGATACCGTTGACGATGGCCAGATAGTCCGCATCACTTGTATTTGCTGCTCCCGAATTGTGAAGCGCTCCACTTTTTATGTTCGTGTATCCGTACTTGCCGTAAGCGTTGGCGCACTCTTTAGCCGCCATACGGGCAATGTATGCGAGCTGCTGCTTGATAATGAAATACTGGCTTGTCTGGATGATAAACACCATGAGCAGGATGAGCAGCGGCAATAAAAACGCCAGAGCTGCACCAGCCTCCACAATGGAACCACCAGATTTCGAACGCATCCTGGCCAGTCTAACTAAACCCTCTGAGCCGCCAAATACTCTTTCTGATAGATTGTTTTGCATATGCAATCCGTTTGGTAAACAGAGTGTGAGGGACACATACGTCATGGGCACGCCAACGGTGCTGTTAGCCCCCCAACAGCACATACCACTTCGAAACTACCATGTATTAATGGTATTGTCTTCCCCCTAGGAGGGGATATAGGCAAAGAAGAAAGCCAGCGAAAGCATTGCCACATGAGCTGTTTGGTCAAATACGATAAGGCGACAAGCAGATACCAATTCTTCACCCTCGGAGGGGATGCACACCTGAAAATCATTAGTGCACACCGCCGAGAGCATGCAAAAAAGAACGATTTGCATAGCAAAGCGAGCTTCTCGGGTCCAATAGAGAGCAGCAACTCGTTGCGTTATTTCTTCAAAGGTTTAGGCAGTTCGGTTGGCTTTGGTACCTCGTAACCTTTCCAATTGGCCCAGTGATTGATCACGTTTCCCTGATAGCGAGTGCTGGCAATCTGCGGCTTGGCGGCCGGCGCCGGCTTTGGCTCCCCGCCGGCTTTCGCTGCTTCCTCTTCCGCCTGTTGCTGGGCAAGCGCCTCGGCCGCAGCCTTGTTAGCTGCTTCAAACTGTTGATTCTTTGCCGAAGCTGCTCTCGCCAAGCCAATTTTGGCCAGGCTCAAAGAGGGATCCGCTTCCAGGGCTTCTTTAAACCATCTCTCGGCAACATCAAACTGGTTGGCCTGCAGATGCGCGGTCCCCATCAGCAACATGTCCAGCGACGTGGGCTTGGTCATGATTGTTATCTGGGTAAGCTGATCGACCGCTTGATTAGGTTCTCCAATCTGAATTAACGAATAAGCCAAATATCTTCTTGCTGTAACGCTATCTCGATCTGCTGCAATAGCTTTTCTTTGGCTAATTATGGCGTCTTGAAATTTACCTTTTAGCATCAGGTCGTATGATTTTCTCAAGAGCAGATCTCGGTTGTTCTCCACCGGTTGCGAACCAGCAGCAGCAGCGACAGATGGGACGGCCCCTAAGGTTACCAATAAAGCCAAACTCAGCAAAAACGGCTTAGCTGCTCTAACTTGTCTCATCACTACTCCCCTAAAAGCGCGCATATGCTCGGCGTGAACCGCATCTCCCATTTTTCATCCTACCCAAGAATCGCAGAAATCAACGCAATTTCGTCATTTGCAAACTTTTTTATGTCCGTTTAAATGACTGGGATTCGTGGTACGCCATGCAGCCATGTGGTGGTGGCAATAGCTTCCGCCGCGATTCTTGGCTCATGAGTGAGCCATTCCACCATACAACATCTGTCAGCCTTTTCGCTACTTCCCGGCCACAGGCGTACTGCCGGAGATGTTGTTTTGAGACCGATAACAAACGGCTGCCGCCCCCACAGGCTTATCTTGCGCTACCGCATGTGGTGCGAGCTGCGCAGTTAAGCCGGGGCTGTTTCCGGTGCGAACAGTACTGTCTCGCTAGTGTCCAACTGAGACTGCTCATAAGTACGCCAGTCGGACATCATGGTGGTTGGTTCGCTGATGGGGATCGCGATCGGAGTTGGCTGTGGGCGAGCCGCGGCTTTTTTCAGCAGTGGCTTGCTTCTGCTGCGGCGACGGCGGCGCGCTCGAGAAGCTGGCTAAACCAATCTACGTTTTCCGGCCCTTGAGTATCTTCCGGAAAGTACGTAACTGCTGGGGCCTGTCCATCGCCGCCCGGGGCGAAGGCAACGGGCGAATTGATGGGAGAAAAATCGAATGCGTTCCCAATCAGTTGAAAGTCGCCCAGTATCATTTGCTCTGCTGGGCTCGGGGCCTGTAATTTGCTTATGCCGGGGAAGGAAGTGCGATGGGCGAAAAACTCGTTTTGAAATTTTTCGGCGACGGCTGCCTCACGTGGTGCGGACATCAATAATCACCTGCCAATTTTTAGTAACGAAACCCGTTAATGACGCTTTGTGTGGGGTGTTACTTTGAGGTTAAATTGCACTTATTTCAATTTTGTTGCAGCTGCTTCACCTTTGCATTTACCCTGCGGAGTAGGGCAATCTTGGCTTGCGCGTTGGCCTATCTTCGTCTTCAGCTTGTTTTCACTCAACAAAGAGCATCTGCCTTAAAGAGAGACTTGCCCCCAACAATCCAAAGAAATGAAATTGCACAATGATCAGCTGACGACGGTTTTTTCGAGACCGATGGCAAACCGATAGGAGAAGTATTAATGGCTTTGCCATCCCACTACTATCTTGTTAGAAATGATGGCCGCTCTCAGACACTCCATTGCCTTGACCTGGCAGGCGTTGAAAGACACACATCCAGTCTTAACCGAGGCGCCACCCCAGTTCTTCAATGGCGTCTTCATATTTCAAATCCTTCTTGTTGCAAAGCTTAAGCAAAGTGACAGCGTGATCGGGCTTCAAATGCCCTTTTTCAAGAAGCGGCTTGCATTTTGTGGCGGCATCTCTTACACATCTTTTGATCGCCCCGCTTGCCACCAATAAGGCCGCAAGTTCTCCTCCGTGCTGCTCCTTCATCTTCTGAGCCTTTTCAATTTGTTCGGCGGAAATCAACTCGGCTTGTTTCAACAAATCAATCACCGCATCGCCGCTGGATGGGGACGCCGATGGTTGAGCGGGCGCCGGCTGGGTTGGAGCCGGCACTTGTGCAGGCTGTTGTAGAGGAAGAGAGTTTTGCGAGACTCTCTGTCCATCCGCGTGTTGCGGTTGCATGTGCGGCGGCATCATATATGAAGGCATGGCCATCCCCGGCGGCGGATAGTACATTCCCGGCATATAGCCAGGTGGATAGGGCATCATTCCTGGCATCGGCATTTGATATGGTGGCATCATGCCCGGCACATGGGGCGGTACCATGCCTGTCGCCGGAGGAGCCGACGGCGAAGGGGGCACTTTCGGCTGCCCGATTGGAGTCCCGCCATCAATAGCCTTTTGAATTCTTTTCAATTCGTTGACCAGATCGACCGCTGATTGATACCTCTCGTGCGGCTGCTTGGCCATCGCCCGAAAAACCATTTCTTCCAACTCCCGCGGGAATGGAAAACCCGGCCGTACAGCGGCAAACAAGGGCGGCATTTCATGAATATGCATGTACATCGCCTGGTATGGATTTTCGCCCAGAAGCGGAACCCGCCCCATTAGCCCTTCATACATCATGCAACCGAGCGAATACAGATCCGATCGCCAGTCCAGGTTTGAGCCCATGCACTGCTCTGGGCTCATGTAATGCGGGCTGCCGACGACATCGCCGGTGCGGGTCAATTCCATAAGGGTGCCGTCATTGCGCGGCATGATCTTGGCGACGCCGAAGTCGACTATCTTCACGATCTGCTTACCATCAGAGCCTTTCACCAGCATGACGTTGCTTGGCTTCAAATCCCGGTGGATAATGCCCTTGGAGTGTGCATGAGCGAGCCCTTCGCAGCACTGTATGAATATCTGGCAAAACTCTTCCAGACTGAGCGGGCCCTTCCGCTTGAAGGTTTCTTTCAACGAAATTCCTTCAATGTATTCCATCACGAGGAATGGTCGACCGGAGGGAGCAAAGTCGCAGTCATAGACAAGAACGCAATTCGGGTGATTCAGCGAGCTTGTGGCTGCCACTTCTTGCTCAAATCTCTTTTTGCTCGATGAATCTTCGAGCAAGTGCCCGTGCAAAACCTTGATCGCAACAATTCGGTCCATTTTGAGGTGCCTGGCCTTGTATACAACACCCATGCCACCTCTTCCGACCTCGTTGACAATTTCGTATCGTCCGAGAAGAATTGAGCCTTCTTTCTCAAAGTCACCCCCAGAAGACTCCCGATTGATAGGCTCCACCTCGTCAGTTTTGACGTAGGCGCGACCTTCCGCTTTCGGCGGCGGAGCCTGTGGTGGAGGCGCTTCCACATCGGAGCCCGGTGGCGGTTTGAGCGAATCAGGAATGACAGCAGCAGGTGCGGAGGTCTTCACCGTCGCTTCGACCATGCTATAGATGAGACCGACATCGGGCGACATATAATTCCAGAGCGAAGTCATATCGTTACCCTTTTCGAGGGCAAGAATCCATAGTGCCTCGCCTTCGCCGGCAGACCGTGCACTTTTGACGCTAAGCTCGTATTGGCCATCACCATTTTCCGGCGCCCAAACAAGTACCTGCGTCTGCAAAGGATTAGCGCCCGCATTTCGATGAGCTGCCATCAGGTCTTCTTCAGTAGGGCACCCGGCCAATTGAATGACATTGGTTAGCTTCTGAGGCTGCTTGGGCTTGAATGAATCTTTGAGTGGCATTGCCTGGCATTGACCGGAACGAGCACGGGAATTAGGGACATAACACTGATTGTGTTCCCATTTGATCGAAAAACTACACTTTTTGTTGTTGCATGTGATTTGGCGACAATAAGACGGCAAGCTAACCATCACGGCTGTTGGAAAAAAGTTTCCTTCCGAAGGCGGCGGGCGCCCTCTTGTTCTTCTTTCCGCAACCAACAATTCTCCTTTACACAATCAGCAATTCGCCAGTCAACCCGCCAGAAGAGAATCGAACGGTGTTCGCCCGCCAACAAACGGAACTGCCAGAGGATGGGGCGGTG
>DATNRC010000219.1:0-15809 GCA_036703705.1 Candidatus Obscuribacterales bacterium | reverse complement strand
TGCTGATACCGCCGATGAAACCATGCGCAAAGCAAAGCAAATGGTGACCGATCGCACTCGCATCGCCAAAAGCGACCCCGGGCATACGGCCATTTGCGAGGTGCCCTGGCCGTGGTATCAAGTTTTCGATGATCCTCAGCTCAGGGCGACTGTAAAAGACGAGTGTGAAAGCGCAAAAATTGGTTGCCTGGACTGCAAGAAACGTCTGGGCGGGCTTATCAATGAAAAATTCCAGCCCTTCAGAGAGCGCCGAGAGAAGCTGGCCAAAGATCCCTCGACGGTGAAAAAGCTTTTGCATTACGGCAATAAGAAGGCGCGTACGGTAGCTCAGAAGACGCTTTCTGAGATGCAGGAAATCATGGGCCTGGTCAGGTGGGAAACAAGCGAAGTCTCCTTTTGAGAGTCGGCGTGGGTTCGAATTCGCCAGACAATTTGCAGGCGAGCGGCGGTGAGTCCGCGTTGACCGTCTGGCGCCAGCGATTGTCGGCACTGGAGCAAATTCTCGTTGTCGCCTATGCGCTGGTATTGCCGTTGCCGATTAGCTACGTATGGGCGATTCTCATCCCCGGTTTGATTGTCTGGTTGGCGATTGGCATTTTGTCGATCGTTGATGACAAGGCAAGGGGGAGCACGCTTTCGTTTTCGCCGGCAGGAATTCTTTCTCTGCCGCTGCTTGCGCCTCTAATTGCCTTTGCCATCTGCGTGACGCTTTCGGGAGCCGTAAATGGTGGCGCGGGAGAGGCAATGAAGTCGCTTTTCAGCTTGCGCACATTCATTGTCTATTTTTGGGCTTATTCCGCTTTTCAGCGTTATGCAAGGCTGAAGATGCCGGCAGTGCTCGGGCTTTTGTTTGTGGGCGCTTTGTCTGGGCTGTTTGGTGCTTTTCAGCAGCTTGCCGATTTCCATCCTTTTGGTTTTCGCTATCTTCAGGGGCATGGCTTTCTCAGCAGTCCAATGCCCTTTTCAGGACAGATGCAGATTTTCAGCTTGCTGAGCACGGCTGTGATCTTGCGCCATGGATATCAGCTCTTGGCCAAGCCGTTCAACAATAAATTCGTCTTTGCTCTTTTGCTGGCCGCAAATTGGCTCGGGCTCCTCTTTGCCGGCGAGCGAAGCGCCTGGTTGGGAGCGATTGTTGGTTTCACAGCTTTGTGCGGGGTCATATCTTGGAAGTCGATGCTGAAGTCGCTTTTGGTCATTGCCGTGGCTTCCGGAATTGCCCTGGCGACGGTTCCCGTCGTGCAAAAGAGAGTGCAGCCACTTTTCAGCTATGCCACCGATCCTGGCGCTACGGTGCGCTTCCAAGTGTGGGAAAAATCGTATCAGCTATTCCGCGACCATCCGCTGCTTGGCGTTGGCGTGCGGGCTTTTCCCCATCTTTACATTGCCGAGGCGGCAATTCCCGGCTACAAAAGCTTCCTCGATCATGCGCACAGCAATTATTTTCATGTCCTTGCCACCACAGGTGCGGCGGGATTTCTCGTTTATCTGTGGTTGTTGCTCGCCACTGTCAAGGAAAGTTTCGGCCTGGCACGCAAAAAAGTGGGCGAGGATGAGGCCCCCGGCCAATTCGATAGTGCTCTTGCGCTGGGAGTCTTCGGGGCAGTGGTTTCGCTTGCCGTCTCAGGCATCTTCGAGTACAACTTCGGCACCGGGCAAGTGCGCCTGACGCAATGGTTTGTTATTGCCCTTTTAGCTCAGTCGAGAGTGAACCAGAGCTCTCCGGAACGTCCCATCATGTAGGTCCCATCCTGGAGACGCACCAGAGTTGAATCTCCTTCCCGTCTCATTTGCACGCCGTTGCCGTACTCTATATACACCACTTGCCCGTGTTCATTCACCTTGACGGAGCTGCCGTCGGGCATGTGCCCGCAGTCTGCCGGCTTCTCAATTTGTCTGAACTTGGGCCGAGCGTAAGCCGATAAGACGAATACATGGAGACATTCAATAGATGGTGTTTGCATTCTCGAATCTTTCTCACTGGACTATGACTGTACGGAAAGGCTTTGCAATCGTTATGCCGTAATTAGACTGTAGGGCCGGAACGTCACAAAATTGTGACAGCAAACATAATCAAAGAAATGGGCGATTTGCGAGCTCGCCATCTTTGTTTGCCTGAGATGGTAAGTCCGACTGCGTGAGAAATGCGTGAGTGTGCTTGCCCTGGGGATGGTCGCGGCTAGGGCTCGGAAAGGGAGCTCAGGACATTATTCATGCGCCGCCAGTGCGAGCCCTCCCAGTAGATGCGCTCGCAGTGCCGGCATTTGAAAAATGAATCGTAGAAGCGGAATATCTTGGGCGGCACATGCTCTTTTGCCGCCTCTCGCGGGCAAGGCTCGAGCACGGCATTGCATTTGATGCAGCGCGTGAATTGCTTATTTGTGCGCAGCTTGAGCTGCCGCATCACCTGGGCGAGCTGGAGCTTCCAGACCGGGCTTTCGACAAACACGGCCTTCACCTCCCCCGAGGCTACAGGACGCCTCTTAAACACACCGGTGTCTTTGGTGATGATTATGCGTTCTTCTCTTTTTGCGATCTCGACGAGCTCCGTATCATCGATCGGGTTGATGAACAATGTGTCGTAGCCGAGTGCTCTGAGCCAGACTGCAAGTTTGCCGACATTGTTATCGACGATGAATTTCATTAATCCTTGCGTCCTTCTCATCACATGGGGCTAGATTTTGATGCGCAGCCAGGCCTTCGATTGGAATCGCCAGGCCGTAAGGAGCCCTGTCAGGCAGTTGGAGACGCACATTGAAATCCAGACGCCGTGAGGGCCCATAGCAATGGAGATGGCGAGAATCCATGCCATTGGCAGTCTTATTACCCAGGTGCACAGATAAGTGATCCACATTGGCGTTCGTGTGTCTCCTGCGCCCTGCAAGGCAGAGCTGAGGATCATGCCGATGGCCAGAATCGGCTCAGCAATGGCATTCCACCTGATGTATGAAGCCGTGTACTTGATGGTGACATCATCCCTCGTCATAACCTGAGCCAGCTCTGTGGCAAAGGCGAACATCAGGCCGCCGAGCATAACCATCATGGCCACACCGATGAGCGTCACCTGCCAGCCGGCTTGCACCGCTCTTTGCGGGCGTTCGGCGCCAAGGTTTTGCCCGACAATGGAGGCGACGCCCAATCCGAGCGCCATAAGCGGCATGAAAAGCAGGCCTTCGATGCGCATGCCTATGCTCCAGGAGGCAAGAGCCTCTGTGGGGTTGGGGCAGCGGGAAAGGATAAAGAAAAGGACGAAGGTCGACAGGCCCCACGCCAGCCTTTGCAGGGCAGAAGGGATTCCTATATTAAGGATGCGCCTTATGATCTCCCTCGAGGCGGGGAAAAGCTGATTGAGGCTTTGACGCAAAGGTGAATGGGAGAGGCGGTGCCAGGCAATTGTGCTGCCCACCGCGGAGGCAATTACGGCCGACCAGGCGATGCCTGCAACACCGAGACCCGGCACGGGCCATCGGTAGCAAACGGTGAGATAGTCACCGGCGATGTTGACGGCGGTGGTGACGAGCATGATGAACATTTGCGTGCGCGCATCGCCTATGGCGCGAAAGGAGGCATTGACTATATTGATGAAGCTGAAAGGGATGAGATAAAAGGCGTATATGGACAGATACGTCGAGGCAAGGGAAAGAACGCTGCCCGACTGAGTGAAGAGGCTCAAAACCGGACGAGAGGCGAAAAGGGACAGCAAAAGCAAAACGAGGCCGAGAAAAAACGCCGTCATTATCGATTGACCGGTAATCCGGTTAACCTCGTTTTCATCGCCGGCGCCTGTCGCTCTTGATACGAGCGCTTGCGTTCCCACTCCAGTGGACATGATGAAGATCAAGTAGATGAATATTATCTGCTCGGACACGCCTACAGCCGCTTGCGAGGCTGATCCGAGAAAACCGGCAACATGAAGATCGGCCATGCCGATGAGCGAGCTTGAGATTGTTGTCAGCATCAAGGGCCATGACATCGTCCAAATGGCTTTTATCAGGCTGCCCTCGACGAGGTTTGCTTTGAGCGCCGAAGAAGCATCTGTGGACGTTGCCCCTTTTTCAGTCATCCCGGCTCCTCGACGCGTAAGATGTCACCTGCTATATTTTTCCAGAAATAAGGACGCGGGAGAATTTTGATGAAGCTGCGCAGTAGTGTGTACGGTTGGAAATCCGTATGGATGGAATTTGCCGACGAGAAATCCGGCTCCTACGAGGACGGTGAGAAGGCATTTTCGATGCGTGTGCCTGTTGAAGGCAAACCGTGGGTAGTCACCTTCAATATGAATCCGTGTGGCGTTGGCACGCCCCACGACTGCACGACGGCAGTTCTGCCCTATCAAGCCAAAGGCGGGTTCAGCTTTGCCATCTTCAATCGCAATTGGATTCAGGAAGCAGGAAAAGTTTTCGGACTTCAGGACATCGAGATTGGCGATCCTGAATTTGATGCCGACTACATCATAAAAGGCAGCGATGAGGCGCTTGTGCGCAAGTTCTTTGCCAGCGAGCGTTTGCGCGAGCTCATCCGCATGCAAAAGTCGATCAGGCTTTCGATTCATGATGAGGCAGCCGAGCTGAAGCCTTATGGCAATGTTCCGGATGGCATTCACATTCTTGCCTTCAGAGACAATGAGGCCATTAACAGTTTCGAGCGCCTGGCGGAAATCCACGAGCTGCTTTTCTTGTGCGCTGAACAGCTGGTTTCCATCGAGAAAGCGGCGGCATCTGATCCGGATTTCGAAATTTGATGCCCGTCCAGCTTTGGCGCAAAACTCTCAGACGGCAAAGCCGGATGCCGGTGTCGCAAGCTAAGACGCCGTTGAGACCGGAGCACCGCGGCGCTGTTGGAAAAAAGTGTCACCCTTGAGGGGGATTTTCGTCTTGCAGGAGCTTGATTGCGACCAAGTTTCACATAAATCTCATGTGATTGGGAAAACATTGAGATAGAGCGTAACGAAAGTTGGGCAGGCTCTCCCTGAGAAGCGTGTATGCGCAAAGGGCACGCTCCTAATTTTGCCTCCATGCTCGTCGAACTTCAGGGCGGTCTAAACTGAAAGAGGAAAGTCCAATGACAATGGCTTGGGAAAACACCCTGACAGGACCTGTGCGCTTAGGCGATCTCTTGATCGAGGCAGGTTTAGTGTCCAGGGCAGACATTGATGAAGCCGTGCAGATAGGCAGAGATACGGGAATGCGGGTGGGCCGCGTGCTTATAGTCTCCGGGTGGCTTTCTGAGACACAATTGAATTCTGCTCTTCGAGCCCAGTCGTTGATCAACGACGGCAAAGTCACCAAAGGAACTGCAGTGCGGGCGCTGAAAATTGCCTCCGATAAAAGGCTCCAGTTTGACCATGCTCTCGAGCGCCTGACCTCATCACGTTTGCAAGCGCTGGTCAGACCAGCCTAGTTTTCAGAGTTGAAACGCGAAAGTCAGGTTTCAAGCCCGAGCGCTGTTGATTTGTTGGCGGCTGTCAATCTGTTAATTAGGATCGGACAGGCTCATGGATTCCTTGCTGAACGGCTTGCGATGGCCGCATTCAATGCCGCGTTCCGTTCCTTGCACCGCGCCTTTGATAAATCCGGCGGCCACACCGTACGGCATCGCCAGGTACGATCCTATGACCTTGGCGCCCATATCGGGTTGATCGCCGCCCAGGTCGTCCGTCAATTGCGTCCGCATGCGCAAAGTTTCGTGGGCGACGCTTCTGGCAATTTTCACAGGCACTCCGACGGTGACACCACATATGACACCAGCCACGGATTTGGGAAGGGCTGTTACTTTGCCGCATATGGCCCTGGCTTTTGACTCACCGGGCTGAACTGTTTCCTCAGCGCTGCAGGGAGCACAAGCAAGCGCGGCAATGGCCAATGTAGAAGCGAGTGCAAAAACTTTCATGTTGTCATTAGTTCCTTGTGACTGTCCTGCCGATCCTAGCAGTTTCTGATCCGCCTTTTAAGGCGCAGTCCTCGACCGTCACGGCGAATTTCCGCGGTCTCCGCCCGCTTGTTACGAGGAAATAGCTGCCTTTACCTTTTGACCGAAATGGTCTGTAAGTCTCTTCAATGTTGGTGAAATATCATCTTCGGAAATGACGGCGTCAATGAGAAACAGTGAATCAGACTTGGTCGCCGCCTTGAGCGCGCTCTTGAAATCAGCGCGGGTTTCTGCCCGCGCGCCCTTGCCGCCGACGGCGCCTGCCAGCGCCGCATAATCCCAGCGCTGCAAATCGTAGTAGTCGCGCTTTTGATCGATGAAGCGCAGCATGGCGTAACTTGCATTATTGAATACAATCACGATCGGATTGAGCCCCAGTTTCACGGCAGTGCTTATCTCCATGCCTGTCATCTGGAAGCCGCCATCGCCGACCATGATGATCGACCGCCGCTTGGGCGCGGCAATTTGCGCACCGATACCAGCCGGCACGCCGAAGCCCATGCTGGAGTAATAGCCGGGCGCGATGAAAATGTCTGTTTTCAAACTCATGCCTGCATAAAGGCAATCGCCCACATCGGACACCACGGAGAATTGATCGCTCAAGATTTCGTTCAGATCGTTGATCATTGCTGCCACAGTCAATTCTTTCTGACCGTTCTTGGGCAGCACAATCTCGGGCTCGATGGAGGGCACGCTGAAGCGCATGGTGGGCTTGACTTTGCTTGTCGTGACGTCGATAAGCGCGTCAACAACAGCTTTCAGATCGATGCCCTGATAGCTGTGATAGCCGGCGGTGACCTCGCGCGCCGTGCACTGCACGAGATGTTTTGTCGGCAGTTTGGCCGTGTATCCGGCCGTTTCCATTTCAGTCAAAACCGTGCCCAGCGACAGTATGCAGTCCGATGACTCCACATACTCGCGCACTTTCGGGTTGCCGAACTGACCGAAGTAATTGCCTACGAAGTTCGGATGCGACTCGGGGAAAGAGGCCTTGCCGAGAATGGAGGTCACAACGGGAATGTTGAGCGCCTCGGAAAGAGCGATTACCTTGTCCTTTAAGTTGAAGCGGCGCACTTCGACACCGACGAACATTACGGGCCTTTGAGACGCTTTCAAGCGCTCCACAATTTCCGATATCACCTCATCAAGAGCAGGAGAGGTGGCCTCGAGCGCTGCCGGAGCACGGCTTTCGAGCTCGATCTCGTAATTGACCATGTCGCGCGGCAGCTCGATGTAACCAGGGCGAGAGTATCTAAGAGTCGTATCGAATACGCGATCAATCTCCTCCTGCGCCGTCGCCGGGTTGGTCAAAAGCGTTTGCGATTCCGTGACTTCAGCAAAGACGTTGTATTGGGTGTCGAATGATTTGACGCAATGGTGCAGGAGTGGTTTTTGATTGCGGTACTTGGTTTCGGGACTGCCGCTGATGATGAGGAGCGGTGATTCTTCTGCGTAGGCAAGCCCGACAGGATTGATCATGTTCAATCCACCAGCGCCGTATGTGACAAGGGCGACGCCCAATCCTCTAAGTCGCGCGTAAGCATCTGCTGCAAAACCGACTGACGGCTCGTGCGTCATGACCACCGTCTTCAACCCCGATCGCTCTTGTGCTGCGTAAAGGGGCAAGATGAAGTCCCCGGGAATACCAAATGTGGTATCCACGCCTGCTTCCTTGATGCGCTTGAAAATGTAATCAGCCAATCTGCTTTTTGTCATGACATCCACCGTGCAAGGCAAGATTCTGAGAGGTGCTCAGTAGCACCGAGACCTGTCAGGATACAGCGCGAATTGTAGCGCAACTGCCTTCAATGGAAATAAGAGCATTTTGGCAGAGGAGCGATTTGCAGGCGCCAGGGGGAAGCATTTGAGATAATGCCTTGTAACGATCGGATAAAGGTGCGTCGATGTCGTCAAAACCCGAACAATTCTCGTTTGAAGACAAGCGAGTCTTCAGCCGTCAGTTGTGGAAGACCATTCTTCGTGTTTTTTTTGCCATTATCATCATCATGCTCAATATCACCTCGGTGATGAGCGACATCGAGCGGCATGGGAAAAATCTTGGTTTGTCATGGCAGCAAGAGGTGTGCATGTATCTCTTTCTGCTTTTCATCGACATAACCATCCTTGTGCCTATTCTCATGGAAGTGCAGCGAGTCGAGGTGACGCCGGAGAAACTTACTCTGCGAACACTTTTCTTTCAACGTGCCGTTGATTGGAAGGACATAACCCTCTTCAAGCAGTGGCGATTTATCGTCTATGCGCTTCTGAGAACGCCAAGATGTTTTTATTTGATTAACAGGCGCGACATCAAAGGTTTTGCTGAACTGGCTCAGATAATCGATTCTCGCCTGCCGCCAGACAAAACACAATCTTGAAGGCGGCTATATACTCTATTCGTAGCCCATTCCTTCTCAATAGGAGTCTTACGAGCGCTTAGCCATGCCAGGGAAAAAAATACGAGTGTTGATTGGAAAGCCCGGGTTGGACGGGCATGATCGTGGTGCCAAAGTGGTGGCACGAGCGCTTCGCGATGCGGGCATGGAAGTCGTTTATACCGGTCTGCACCGCTCGCCCGAAGAAATTGTCGAAACGGCCATTCAGGAAGACGTCGATGCCATTGGATTGAGCGTTCTGTCCGGTGCTCACATGACCCTGTTGCCGAGAGTAGTCGAGTTGCTGAAGGAGCACGGCGCTGAGGACATTCTCGTTTTCGGAGGCGGCGTCATTCCGGAAGAAGACCGCCAGGAGCTTCTAAACAAAGGAATCAAGGAAGTCTTTGTTCCGGGCGGAGCGACACAGAGGACGATTGAGTTTCTTAAAAGCCACTTTTCAGCAAAAAATGGGGCAAAGCCCAAAAATTAGAAATTTCCTACTTACAACCTGTCTATTTTTCAGGGTAACCTGGGTATTCCTATGTGGGAAGTCTGATTGGCCTTCATTAATTTTTTGGATTTTGTATTAAATTCGTGAAATTATCTCTTGAAAGCCATGTTATACTTCCCAGCACGTGAGCACTCTTCTCTCCTGAGAGGATATTTGATGAATTTCAAACGGCTCGAAAACGATAAGGCTGAAAGCAAACCTACCGTCTCGACCGAATGGGCATTGTTGGAAGTCTTCTCGATGTCGGCTAAAAGCTACATTGAGGATGCCTTTGCACAATCCAAGCGTGAAGACCTGATAGGTCAAGGCATTGGGCTTCGCATGAACGCCCAAGAAGCACAGCTGCTGGACCTATACGCAGACGCCTAGTCGAAAAAAAATCTTTTGAGCGCCAGGGTTCGCAAGAGCCCCTTTTGTGTTGGGGGGGATTTTCGCAGGCTTTTTCGTGCTGCTGCTACAATTAATGGCAAAGGGTCATGCAAACCGGCTTACTAAACAGGGGATTAGATGTCCCAAAAGCCAGCCAATTTTAGAAAGGGCGACGTTGTCCTGGTGTCATTTCCGTACACCACCGATGAAGGGCAAACTCAAACGAAGCGCCGTCCGGCTGTAATCATCTCCAACGACTACAACAACTCCCGCCTTGACGATGTGTTGCTCGTGCCTCTGACAAGCAACACCACAAGAGCCGCGCGCGAGCCGACGCAAGTGGTGGTGATGATGAACACGCCTGAGGGCCAGGCTGGGGGCTTGAGGTTGGATAGCGTGATTGATTGCACGGTCATAGCCACCATTCCGAAAACCCTTCTTGTAAGCAAGATCGGGGCGTTTCCTCAAGAGACGATGGAGCGTGTCGATCAGTGTTTGATGATTGCCATGGCGATAGGGCGACCTCTGTCGGGTAAAGATCGGCCGCCCGGTGGCTTCGAGGCTGGGGGATTGGGGCCGGAAGAACTCGAAGTTCGCCCCGAAAGCGCATAACACCATTGCCTGATGCGAGGGAATTGACGCCCGGGCGTTTGTTGCACCCGACCACTGTCAAGCAGGCTCCATAAACTGAACCGATATCGGTTGAGTGGCGGAGGGGCGCTCAGGCCGTGGTGACATTTGATCGGGCTCGCTTATCGCAACCAGGGCATTTTCAGTTCGTCAACACTCCGTCGACCGACCTCCTTGCCGATTACCTGAATCTGGTCTTCGACGATGCCGCCTCTTTTGAGGATCAGTTGAAGCGCCTTATGTTCCGCTATATAGGGCAGGCGATAGACGGTATGATTCAGCTGACGGGGATTGCCATCGTAATTGGGGTCAACCCTGCGTTCGACCGTCGTCATCAATCCTTCGACGCGCAAAGGAGAGCCCTTTTTCTCAAGATCTTTATTCAGGGCATCTACAACTTCCCGTGCACTCTCAGCACTGCCATTAACAAATTGTTCGAGCACCCTTTTGACTCTGTCCCTCTTCTCGCCATAGCCAAAGTCATCGTTACGCATGATCACGTCCGTGATTGTACCGATGTTTTTCAGCATGTCTTCTTTCCAGAAGTCCGACATCGTCATCATCGGCGGCTCGGTGCCGGTGCGCGATTCTGTCTGCAAGTCTCTTGCCTGCACGTTGGCTCCGGCAATGTCGTCAGTTTTGATTACCATCTTGGATGACTTGTCCTTGTCTGCCACTATGTCGAGATAATTTATGCCGCCAAAGCTCTGCCATGCATTGCTTTGAGAAGGAATGTCATAAGCCATACGTTTGCCTCGCTCGCGGTAGTAATGTCATCAAAGTAACGGCAATACATTACTGAGACATTACGGCGAGACAGCACCACTTCTGGTGCAAGTCAGCCGATCTCGATTCTCACCGGCATGCCGACTTTGGCATTGAGGATCGCGGCAGCGCTTGCCTGTCCTGCTGCTATTTCGAGATTTCCGTGGCTTGCGGCAATGGCGCCGAGTTTCCCTTGTCCGATTTCGGAGTAACTGGAGGCTAAAGTACATATTTCATGCTCCCGCACCATAATGCGCCTGGCCAGGGAAAGTGCTTTGCCGTCGACGTTGGTAATGAGGTTACCAAAGTGATCTATGTAGACGATCGTTCCAATCATGCTGTCGCCTTCAATTTTGACACGCGCCAGATCGAGCATGAACAACGATTCCTTCGCTATTTCCGATCCGATTTCGTCAAGCGTGGCTCCATTCAGCAGATGGGCGGCACAGGGCGCGAAGATATCTCGGGCGTGAAATGTCGAAGAAGGGTCCTTGAGCCAGTACTGAGGTTTGTTCAGAACACAGGCACGTTCAATTTCTTGCCTTTTAGCGACCAGCGTCAACAAGCCATTGTCGGGCAGAAGGAAATAATGTGAGTCGACGACTGCTGCAATGCGTCGCTGCTGGGAGCCGACCTGGGGATCCACGACCGCCACGTGCACGGTGCCGGCGGGAAAATAACGGAAAGACGCTGCCAGTATCCACGCCCCGGACAAAACATCGAAAGCCGGAACTTCATGACTGATATCGGCAATTGTCGCCTTTGGCGCCAGCGAAAGAATGACACCTTTGACTGTGCCCACGAATCCATCAACTGTACCGAAGTCCGTTGTTAGCGTGATTATCCCGCTGCGTGTAGCCATTGTCTCTATCGCTCAAATCTGCGCATAGGCGATTACAAATGCAGTGGCGAATTCTCGCTCATGGCTCATGGATAACTCAAATTCCACAAGCCCGAGTTTTTCGGCCAGCGCCAGTGCTCTTCCATACAGCTTTATTGTGGGCTGTCCGGAAGGCAAACGCACAACCTCAATTTCTTTCCACCCCACCCCGCGCCAGCCAACGCCGAGCGCCTTTACGGTTGCCTCCTTGGCGGCAAATCGGCCGGCCAGGCGCTCGAGCATGTGATGGCGCGAACTGGTTACGTATGCTGTTTCTGCGGGAGTGAGCACTCGCTGCATCAAACGCTCCCCGAAACGCTCATAAGACTTCCTTATGCGGCCGACAGAACAAATGTCGGTACCTATTTTTATCTTCAATCTGGTATCGGTCATGATTTTCACCACTCATCACTGCCCGCTGCCTCGGGTTCCGTACAGGTAGACAAGCTCAGGCTGCGGTAATTCTTCATGTAGTTGCGTGACTGTCCGTTTCAGTGTGGGATGCACATAGTCGGGCGCTATCTCCAATAACGGCACCAGGGCGTATGCTCTGAACGGAACGTTGGGATGAGGCACACGTAAATCATCGCTCTCCAGGACTTGATTGCCAAAGAAAAGAATATCCAAATCTATGATGCGGGTTCGTTTCGCTCCGGGAGGTGTGGAGAGACTTCCGCCGTGCATCGTAGTCAGTCTTGTCTCGACGTCTTTGAGAATCTCAAGAAGCGCTTCTGCGCTCAGACTCGTGTCGATCGCAGCCACAGCGTTAACGAACCATTTGTCGTATTCCACGCCGACAGGCTCGGTCTCATAGAGACTCGAGCATTCGACGACCTGAATATTCGGAACGTCCTTCAGCAATTGCATTGCCTGTTGGATAAAGCCTACACGATCGCCGACATTGGAGCCCAGTCCGATGTATGCTCGAAACTTACGTTTATTTCCTCGAATAACCCTTTTCCCGGACATCCCCTTGTACCTGGATCCTGATGGCAAGCCCGTATTTCTCGAGCGGTCACATTATATAGCCGGCGATAAGGATCGATGAGTGCCCGCCGAGAACTCTGGTGCAGCTCAAGCTTTCAAAAGATGACCTCTTGACGCGGCGGCGTCAAGCTGGGTGCTTGGCAATTCGCATGCCGATGATGCTGCCTCGGCAGTCGTTGTCACCACATCACGATGCCTTGATGGCGGCTATAATATCGCCAATTGATCCGCAGTTTGTCACTACTTTTAAGACGGGTGAACTCAAAATGGCCAACCCTCCACTAACAAAAAAGCAAGTCTTCGAGCTCTTCGAACAAAGTGCGCTATATAGAGAGCTTGCCTACAATCCGACCGTGATTGAGACTACTGCTCGTGGAGAACGCGCCTTTGACATATTCTCGCGCCTCTTAAGAGAGCGCATCATCTTTTTAGGCACGCCGATCGATGATGTGGTTGCCTCAATCGTCGTCGCCCAGTTGCTCTTGCTGGAAGGTGAAGATCCCGAAAAAGACATCCGTCTTTATATCAACTGCCCCGGCGGGAGCATCACATCCGGGTTTGCAATTTATGACACTATGCAGCACATTCGCTCTCACGTGTCGACGATATGTCTGGGGCAGGCTGCTGCCATGGGTGCGTTCCTCCTTTCTTCCGGCGCCAAAGGCAAGCGCCTGGCTCTTCCGCATGCGCGCGTTCTTCTGCGTCAACCGCTAGGCGGAGCCGAAGGGCAAGCTTCGGATATCGAGATTCAAGCAAAAGAGATCATTCGCAAGAAGCGTCTTCTGATCGAGCTTTTTGCCAAGCATACGGGACAGTCCGTCAAACAGCTCGAGAAAGATACAGATCGCGACAACATCATGACGGCGAATGAGGCGAAAGAATACGGCATTGTTGACGAAGTGATCACCAGAACCGATATTCCGGTTTGAGAAGCATTCCTGGCCGCTGCAATCGGCGTTTGACGCAAGCGCATTGCCGGCTTCAGGCAAGAATGGCCGACAGCACCAGATCGGTGTTTGCCAGCGAAGGGAAGAGATAGTCCGGGTTTTCGCCCATCAACACTTCGCGGGTAGTTTTGCCCGTGTGGGCGACGATACTTCGGGCGCCAAAGTGCTTGGCGCAACGAACGTCATTTACGCTGTCGCCGATGATGACCATTTCGCTGGGGGCGAATTCTCTTTGATAATGCCGGTCGCCGCGCGCTTTAGCAATTGCCGGCAGGTCGAGCCGATTGACGGCGTCCGAGCCGAAAGCGCCAATGGGAAAATGATGGTTGAGATCAAATCGCGCCAATTTCATTCGTGCGCCGCGTTCCACGTTGCCCGTAAGCAGTCCGAGGTGGGCATTGCTTTCCTCATGGAGCGCGGCAATCAAATCGCGCACACCGTCGTGAATAATGTAATTAAGGCAATTGGCAATCTCTTCTTCGAGAAATTTGAGGTATATCTCAATGATCTTTTCTATGTGCCTGGCGGCTTCGCATTCGGGCACGCCTTCTTGAGCGAGAATCTCGAGCAAAATCTGCGGGTCTGTCTTGCCTGACATGGGAATGGAAATGGACTCGGGCTTGATGCCAAACGTCACCTCAAGGCTCCGCCCGATGGCTCTTCTGCCTGCGCCATCGGATGAAATCATCGTTTCATCAATGTCAAATAGGACGAGTCTCTTCCGCATTTAAACTATTTTGCGTTTCCTCTTTGGCCACAGAGATCGTTTCTTCCTCGTAAATTCTCGATTGGTCGCGACCGCTATTCTTTGCCACGTACAGCGCTTTGTCTGCTTTTTCGACGAGCTCTTGAACGGACTGCGCTTGTTTGGGATAAGAAGCTGCTCCTATGGAAGCCGAGATTCTCCCCAGTCCCGGCACGTGGCTATTGCGAATTTGGCTGCACAGTCTGTCCGCTATGAGCGCCGCTTCAAACAAATTGGTCTCCGGCAATATAACTCCGAATTCTTCTCCACCATAACGCGCGGGGGTGTCACCGGACCTGAGAATTGTCTTGAGAATGGTTGCCACCTGGCGGATTGCTGCATCCCCTACCGGATGACCGTAATTGTCGTTGATTTGTTTCAGCTTATCGAGATCGATCATGAGCAGCGAGCAAGAAGTGCCCTTTCTTCGTGCCAGATTGAGCTCTTCACTGAGCCTGTTCTTGAAGTAAACGTGATTGTAAAGCCCGGTCAGTCCGTCTGTAATTGCCTGATGCTTGACAGTGGCAAACAGATGCGCGTGGGCAATCGCCACGGCAACCTGATCGGCAATGGAGGCGACAAGGCGCACTTCCGTAGGTGTCCACTCACGGGCAGTTGTGCATTGGTGGACGACGAGCAAACCGGAAAGGCGATTTTCATTGAAGAGCGGTGCGGCAATTAAAGAGCGCGAATTGGACTGCTCCAGGAAATGGCGGAACGGAATTGCTCGGGAATCCTCATTGACGTTGGTTATCACAGCCAGCGGCGCTTCCTGGAAGGTGTTGGCACTCTGGCTGGGCTTTGGTGTTTCCTCATTAATTTCGGCCGGGGTCAGGGAGGGGCAGTCGGTCAGTTTGGCAAGATCGATGCCCAGGACTGTGTTTCGACCGCTTAGGGCAGCAACTCTTAATTCGGGAGGAATGGCCGGGGTCAGCGGATCTTCTGTGGAAGTCGTCTGCAGGGGCTCGGAAGTTTTGACCTGGAAGGCTTGTGTTGCCGAGGCAAGAAGAGAGGCGGCGCGGTTCGACTTGATGGCAGGCGAGCCGGAGACTGAGAAGTCCATTTCGTCGGCATAGAGGCTTATCCCCTTTGTAGAGTCCAGGTCTTCAGTGTGGCATTCATGCGTGACCACTAGCGGCCCTTCCTGGCGCGGCTGGGCGATCTGCACGCGTTCTACTCTCAGCGCTTTCAGCAGCTCGCTGGTCACGGTATTGAGTATGGTGTCCAGATCGAGCGAGCTCCTCACCGCTCTGACGATATGATTGATAAGCATTTCCTGCTCAGCCATTGCCTTGGTGCGGTTGTACAAGCGGGCATGCTGCATGGCAAGCGTAACCTGCCGCGCTACAGCTTCCACCAACTCGAGCTCGGCGTCAGACCACACCCGCAAGCGATCACACTGATGAACCATGATCAAGCCCAGGGGGCCTTCATTGGTGCTGATAGGACAGGCGATAAGAGAGCGGATCGACTTCCAATCGTCAGGGGATTCTTCGCTGTTCTCAAACAAGGGGGTCGGCAATCTGTCATCGAGCATATCGAGGGACAGTATCGAGCCTTGCTCCAGGATGAGCTTGATGACGCTGTTTTCTGTAATCAAGAGCGAAGTGTGCTTGAGCTGAGCTCCGCCGCGCGACGGATCGATCCAGACATGATTGAAAACCAGCTCGTCATC
>DATNRC010000218.1:0-2722 GCA_036703705.1 Candidatus Obscuribacterales bacterium | reverse complement strand
CGCAGCGCGACACGCAATACAACATCTTGAAATTGCATCCGCGCGCCGGTTCCCGGAAGTTCGTCGCCTGATTGGAGGCGCCAGGCAGCCAGGCTACAGCCGAGTGTTCTTGTCGCCATTGTCCCAGGGCGGGGTGGCCTTGTCCTGTGGATCGACATCGGCTCCCGGGGGAGGCGGAGGATCGCCCCCAGGGGGCGGATTTGTGCCGCCCGCGGGACTAAAGCCGGCGCCCAGACCCTCCGGGTGCTCGATTACGCGATCTGCCTGAAAGGTCAAGGTTTCCGCACGTCCGATGAGAGGAATGCTGCCGATGAACGGAGCGCCACTCATGTTGATAAAGGGCTGCATCTGGAATGTCGAGTTGACGCGATATTCGAAAACGGCCACTTTGGTATCGGGCACATTGGGGAACGGCGTGATGCCGTTGAAGCTGTATGAATCGCCGCTGGCGACGTCAGTAACGATGATGGTAAGGTTTAGACCGCTGCCCTGATAGCCGCCTTGACCCGACAATTTGGCAAATTGTCCGAATCCGCCGCTTAAGATGCGATTGGACTCACCGAGCATGCGGCTTATGGCCTGCCCCTGATTGGTCGCCGTCGCCGCCACATTGGCGGCTTGTTTAGTCACGAGGTAAGCGGTGGCTGCACCAGTAGCAGCACCAATGAGGTTGATCAGGGGAAACAGCACAAAAATGAAAAGCACCAGAAGGACGGGACCAAATTCGGCCAATGGACTGCCGCCCCTCGCATTTCTTACCTTTTTTCGCATGATCATGGCTCTCGAACCGATGGCTGCCCCGAGTTCCTAAGTTAATATACCCAAAAAGGTCGAAGAACCACGAATTTCCTTTGCCGCTTAAGGTGGTCGAAAATCTACTTCAATTTCTCTATTCTTTCCTCTAAACGGGACAGGGTGCGTTGATCGGCGCCAATTCTCTTATTGATGGCCAGCGCGCGCTTGTACATTGCCGCGGCTTTTGCCGGATCTTTGGATTCTTCCATGCGAGCGAGTTGCTCAAGCACTTGCGCCAGATGCTCCCACAACGGTTGCTGGCATTCTTCCAGCTGTTTGAGCACGGAAGCATATTCATGCTTGGCTTTGCTCAACTCATTTCCGTCTCTGTAAAGTCCCGCCAATTCGTTGTGAAGGGCATAATCTTGGAGCCGCACTTCAATGTTGCTTACGGACTTGCCCTCGGCGTTAAACATGGACAGTTGCCGATCGTAGATGGCGGTGGCAGCCTGGAATTGCAAGATGGCCCGCTTTCTCAAATCGCTCAGCGACTGTTGAGGCGCAGCCCTCTTGCTCTCTGTCACCGAAGAACGCAACACATCGTTGGCTGCTGCGGCATACTGCCGCGAGTATATGGTGCCGAGAGCAAATTTGAGCGTGGCAATCTCGAGGCTGTCGCGACCGCACCATTTCCGTGCCTCGACGATTTTCTGCGCGATTAATCGCTTGAGCTCCGTGAAATCTTTAGGGTCGCAAGCGTATGCCAGCAAAACCAGCAAGCTTCCCTGGGGCTTGAGGTAAGACTGTCTGGGCTTCAGCCGCTCATAGATGAAGAACGACTCCGTAAGGCATTTAAGTGCTTTTCCTTGTTGAGCCCCACCTTTTGCCATCAAGGCATAACCCAGCCTTCCAAGGAGCCTGGCCCTGTCGATGTCGTTTGCCGAAGGTCCGACAATGGCAAGCGCTTTCGATATGGCGTCTACTCGCGCATCCACGTCATCAGAAGGCAATGTATCAAGCAAATTACGGATAAGCTCGCTTCTGTGCTCTGCATCCTTGGCTGCTCCAATCTCGGCGAGAATATCTTTGTGCGATTGCCTTTGTTCTTGTCGTTTGCTGTTGACAGCCTTCACCATAGCGGACATTTGATTGCCCTTTCCCGTTGTCGAGTAGAGGTCCTGAAGGTGTGCCACGGACAAACCCACGAGGTCGCTTTTGGCGTTGTTTTCCACCGCGCGAATAAGAGGTGGAGACTGCGGCTCTTCTTTTGAGAGACTGTCTGCCACGAGTGCCTCCATTCCATCGGCGCCGAGCGCCTTTCTCAAGGCCTGGAAAAATTCCGATCTGGCCTTTGCATAATCGCCGTCGTCGAACGCCTTTTGGCCGCGCATATTGTGCACCTCCCAGGGCTCGCTTGCTGTGCCGCTTGGCTGAGAATGCAACCAGCCGCTCCAGTGGGCGGCGGTTCCCACAACAAAAAGCAGTCCTGTGAGGATGAGCATCATTTTCCAGAGGGGGATGACTTTCTTGGATGCGCTCTGTTCGGCCTTGAACAGCTCGAGCTTCTTGCCGATCGTCTTGAAAAATCCCGGCCCGCTGAATTCTTGCCGGTAAGCCTGGAGCGCCGCTTTCAGCTCGGCCATTGATTGGTAGCGATCTCTGGCGTTTTTAGCCATGCATTTGAGAATGATGGCGTCAAGCGAGCGTGCGTTTTTGATGTTGGCGACATGCGTCGTGATTGACTGGGGTTTTTCGTGTGCCTGCAGGTAGAACGTCTCGAATACGTTACCTCCGCGCAGCGGGGGACTCCCCGTGATCGCCTCGTAGAGCACGCAACCCATGGCGTATACGTCCGAACGCGCATCGAGATCGCGAGCCATGCATTGCTCAGGACTCATGTAGAGAGGGCTGCCGAATACTTCGCCGGTTTGCGTCAGTCTTTGCGTCGCTATGCCTTCGCTCATCATTATCTTCGCGATGCCGAAAT
>DATNRC010000217.1:0-7202 GCA_036703705.1 Candidatus Obscuribacterales bacterium | reverse complement strand
TAGGCGTGACACCAAACCGGATACCATGCAGCGGCAGATCTATGCTGCATTGGGCATTCAAGCTGACATTATTCCTGTGGGCCGAAGGCGCTGGCTAACACCGGTCGAGTAAGTACTTCGTCTACCTTAATGCGTTTTCATGCAATTGTAGTGACGAAGGGGTTGTCACTATGCCCGAATTTGCTGCGTTTCGTTGTTGCCAACATGTCATTTTCAGAAGTCCTGCTCCCTGACAATCCCGCAAAAACGGGCTTGTGAGATCGCCTATTGACCCATAAGCTGTTCAGAAGTCCCCTTCGCTGGGTAGCAATTTGTTCAGAAGTTGTCTTCACCAAGTGGCGATACCGGATGCAAGGAGGATCGACTATGCGCGAGAAAGGTATTCTGACATTGTCAGAGGTTGATTGGACTAGAGCGAAACATAGGGCTGACATACTCGAACCGCTGTCGAAATTGACCTCAGTGCGCCGCGCCGTGGCGGACGAAGCAGCCGCTCAACTTGGCGTTTCGCGTCGGCACGTGTACGTGTTGCTCAGGCGCTTCAGGACCGGTGATGGGCTTCTAACCGATTTAGCGCCGAGGGCGTCAAGTGGTGGCCGGGGAAAATCCAGACTGCCGGCTGAGGTGGACGCAATAATCTCCGAGGCACTTGAAACCTGGTATCTGTCCAAACAAAGATATTCAGAAGCAGCTCTTGTACGGCAAATATCGAAGTGTTGCCGTCAGCGTGGATTTAAGCCACCCGCGCGCAATACTGTTCGCAAGCGAATTGAATCACTCAATCCCTTAATGGTGGCAAGAAGGCGCTATGGAACAGACAAGGCGAGAAGCCTGGAATCGGCTGCAGGGAAGACTCCAGCGGCTTCCGGTCCATTGCATGTAGTTCAGATGGACCACACAAAAATAGACTTGATTGTAGTTGATGAGACATCCAGACAACCGATAGGACGACCGTTCTTGACGCTTGCCATTGATATATTCAGTCGATCCATTGTGGGAATGCTAGTGACGTTCGAAGCACCGTCTGCAACTTCAGTTGGCTTGTGCCTGACTCATGTTGTTTCAGATAAAGAGCCATGGTTAAAGAACCTTGGCTTAGTGGATGTGTCGTGGCCTATGCACGGCAAGCCGGGCACCATATGTAGTGATAATGGTCCGGAATTCAAGAGCGAGGCCCTAAAGCGGGGCTGTGAGCAGCACGGAATCAAGCTGGAGTACCGGCCACAGGGGAGGCCTCATTTTGGAGGAATCATAGAGCGCGTCATTGGTACTGCCATGACTATGATCCACGAGCTGCCTGGTACCACATTCTCAAATCCAAGCGAATGCGCTGAATATAACGCTCAAGCGAATGCTGCATTGACCCTCCGAGAACTAGAGCAGTGGCTTAGTTTGGCAATTTGCGCCTATCACGAAACATTTCACAATTCCTTGCTCGAATCCCCAGCCGCAGTATGGAAGCGAGTGACTCAATCAGTCCGACCACACTCTGTCGCTGACGGTCAGGCATTCTTGATAGACTTTCTTCCCGTGATTCGACGAAAGATTGGAAGAGTTGGCTTCGTGATTGACCACATAACCTACTACACGGACGTTCTCAAGCCCTGGATAGCTGACCGTCAGCGGCTAGACAAGTTCGTCATTCGTCGAGATCCTCGTGATCTCACTCGCGTATGGGTGTTGGATCCTGCCAGCAACTGTTACCTGGAAATTCCCTATCGAAGCTTGACTAATCCCGGCATCACCCTGTGGGAACACCGAAAGGCTGTTCAACTCTTAAAGGAGCGTGGAAAGGCTGAGATTGATGAGCCCGCCATTTTTCGCATGATTGATCAGATGCGAAAAATCACAGAGACGGCTATCAAAGAGCGTAACCAGGCACGTAAAGACAATGCGCGCAGGGCTCATCTGGCGAAACAGCCTTCCTCAGTTGCGCTTATCCCTCCTGCTAAAGTGGCTTCAAAAGATGCTGTGGCTAAACGATTCGATGACATAGAGGAGTGGTAGACCATGAGGAAAAGCATGTTGGACCTGTCACATCTAATATCGGCGAGTCGGAGCGCTGCCAGGTTGCCGAATCAAGAGCGGATTAACCGTATTAGAGCCGACAGATGGATCGGCTACACCCGTGCCCGCGCTGTTCTCGACCGTTTGGAAGAATTGTTCACCTGGCCAGATAAGCAGCGCATGCCCAACGCTCTCATCATCGGACCGACAAATAATGGCAAATCCATGATCGTAGAGAAGTTTCGACGAGCTCACCCGGTCATAGAATCAGAAGCACTGCCAGACAATCTTGAAGATCCGGACGATCTCGAAAGCTACAAGCATAGTCTGATACCAGTTGTGGTGATGCAAATGCCACCCGAGCCAGCGGTGATTAGATTCTACTCAGTGCTCATGGCCGCTACCGGGTGGTTGCCTTACTTGCCGCAACGGACTCGGGTTGTCGAGCTTGAGCGCACTGCTCTCCAGCGGCTACAGAGCGTGAAAGCTCGAATGCTTGTAATTGACGAGTTGCACAACATTTTGGCTGGTCAATCAGATGTTCGCCGCGAATTTCTTAACTTGCTCCGGTTTCTTGGCAATCAGCTTCGCATTCCCATCGTCGGTGTAGGTACCCGCGATGCTTACCTGGCCATTCGCTCCGACGATCAGTTGGAGAATCGCTTTGAACCCTTGCCGTTACCCAAATGGCAAGAAGGACAGGACTTGGAATCCTTGCTTGCGAGCTTTGCTGCGGCCCTACCTCTGAGGCGGCCTTCTGAGATTGCCACTCCTGACATGGGTAGGTACATTCTTGCGCGGACGGAGGGAACAATTGGCGAGATCGCCAGATTGTTAACCTTGGCAGCTATCGAGGCTGTCAAAACTGGCGAGGAATGTATAAATGCGAAAACGCTGGAGCGTGCTAACTACCAGTCTCCAACAGAACGGCGACGAACCTTTGAAAGGGCGCTACTTTGAATGGTGTAAAATAATTAGGATTTTGGGTTTGTATTACCTTGATAAAATGACTGGATAAGTGACAAGTTTTCCGGCTCAATCCGAGTAATCAAGGTTTGTCACACAAACACTCGTTTAAGTGACAACCCGAGAGGAACCACCATTGCTTATTGGCTACGCTCGCGTCTCAAAGGCTGACGGTTCCCAGAGTCTTGATCTGCAACGGGATGCACTCATTGCCGCCGGGGTTACCCCAAAGGATATTTATGAGGACCAGGCTTCAGGCGAGAAGAATGACCGCCCAGGACTAGATGCATGCCTCAAGGCACTCCGTCTGGGCGATATACTAATTGTTTGGAAGCTCGACCGCCTCGGTCGGAGCTTGACACACCTGGTTAATCTTATCGACGACCTGCAAAAACGCGGAATCGCCCTTAAAGTCTTGACCGGACAGGGCGCCAACATTGACACAACGACAGCGTCCGGTAAGCTAGTGTTCGGCATATTTGCGGCATTGGCCGAATTTGAACGTGAATTGATTTCGGAACGGACACGAGCAGGGTTGGCTGCTGCTCGCGCTCGTGGCAGACGTGGCGGACGCCGCCATACAATGACGCCGGCCAAACTACATCTGGCAATGGCAGCAATGGGTAAGCCAAACACTGTGGTTAATGACCTTTGCCGCGAACTCGGCATAACTCGCCAAACCCTGTATCGGTATGTAGGACCATCAGGTGCATTACGGAAAGATGGGAAAAGGCTTTTGAAAAACGCCTCATGAGTCGCATACAAGATCGAGACTGGACAGAGAAGGCAGTTCTATACACACTAATAGCCGGGAACAAGCTGGAGGACGCAAAACAATTATTCGATACCAGTATGCCGATTCTTCGAATCGCTCTCGCTGCCGACGCTGAAACACTCAAGCGTTTTCAGATTCACTACAAAACCTGTCTTGACGAAATTGGGATTCCTCATGGACGAGGGGTGCTCGGGTCATCAACACCTTTCGAGTTGCTAACGAAAGCGGATCAATTGTTCGAAGCAGGGGAGCTAATTCTAGCCAAAGCACAGTACGAGGAAGCACGCATCAAAGTCGAGAAAGAACGAGGATTGCACAACACTCTCCGGTACACAATTTTGCATAATCTTGCACTGTGTAATGCAGCTTTGGGCGACTATACAAAAGCCAGAGCACTGCTCAAAGCAGTAATGGATGACGAACAGAAATATCTTGGGCCATCCAGCATCTTTCTCGCCTGGACTCTCTGTTCGCTTGCTAAAGTTGATCTCGAGGAGGGCACGCCAGATGCCGTTAAAGCAATTAACTCGACCTATGACCGTGTTATCGAGCTTCTAGAGACTGCCAACCTTGACGAGACATCACCGGAAACGTGTCAAGCAATGATGGGCATATCTAATTTCTTTTTGAAGATTGGTCGTTATTCTGACGCTGAACAGCTTCTCCACCAACTCCTCACAATTAATGAAAAGCGACCAGATAGCCCTGTGGTCGCTCACGCGAGAGAATTGCTTGGAAGATGCTATCTGGAAGAAGGGAAGATTAAGGAAGCTCGCGTTGAGCTAAACCAGGTACTCAAGATTTTGGAAGCAATCCACAAAAATACCTTTCTCACTCTACCGCAGACTGCCAGCATCTGGAATGAGCTTGGAAGAAGCTATGTTCTTGAAGCAAACGAAGCAAAAAACAGTGCCCAGCGAACCAGGCTCGCTTTGGAGGCAGTTCGACTCTTAAGAAAGGCCCTGGAACTTCAGACCCGTTCTGTCGGACAACAGCACAGAGACATCATTTATACCACTCGTAATCTCGCACAAGCATACGAGCTGGCAGGAAATCACGCGCAAGCTATGCATTATCTAAAACAAGCGCTCACGGTTGGAGAATCGATCGCCCCCGATCATCCTGTTCACGCCGAAACACTCGCATTGTCAGCAAACTTGTACTTGAATCGAGGCGATTACGACAAGGCCGAGAACGAGGCAGTGGAAGCATTGCGCATCTTAAGCCGCAACATCTCAGTCAATAGTCGAACCATAAATGAGGTCTTGGTATTGTTGGGAATCATCGAACTCAAGCATGGAATCCCAGAGTCTCAAGTCCGCAGGCATATTTTGTTGCTCTTTAAGCAAAAACTTGGAGAAGACAATCCAATCACTGCCTACTGGCGCAAAGTATGTAGCACACCAACACCTGCCAAGGGCCCCAAACAAAAAGCAACCCCTCACATCTCACGCTGAAGACCACTTCTGACCCGTGGTGAAGAGGACTTCTGAAAATGACAAATCTGCTTCACAGTTGAGAAAAAAAATCTCTGCTGCTGTGGCAAAGCCCTTAGTCACCATGCCAGGTGTAATTGCAATGTCCGTCGGACAGATGGTCGCGGTAGGGATGGCGGTGCCAACTTGCCCGTTTTGACCGGCCACAGGCGCACAAAGCGTTGCAGCAAGCGCACCCTTACAATTGTATACTCGAAAGCTACATTGCAATCCATAACAGGTTCGAAGTTGTAACTGCCACATTCTAAAAGAACCCGGCGGGCATTCTAGAGATTGGATTCGATCAGTCAGCCGATTTCATGAAAAACTTGTTTCGGCTTTTCGTACCTTGAACTAATCTCCACGTGCAGCAAGCCCAAATGTTCCGATAACATAGGCTGAAAAGTGTATGAATGCCTGGTTTGCTGGCAATTTTGCGTTTACGCAATATCGCTCTTTTTTCGCACGACTGCCTATTAGGGCCTACTTTTCCAACCTTCCTACTACGATTACAAACCTTTCTTGCATGGTCGATGCCTCCTGAATTACGGAGCTCTCTTTAATGGACAGTCGAAATGACCCGCTATCTGGGCGCCAGCAACGGCTACATAAGCCCGGCAGCTCGAGCAGCCTACTGCCATGATTTCATTATTTCATCGAAGAACTGCGACAAGAAAACACGCCACCAAAAAATCTGCGAGCGCGGCGTTCGATTCTCCGGGAGCGAACAGCAGCGCATTGCTATTGCACGCGCGTTATGAATTTTGAACATTTTTTCGGTTGCCTTCACTTGCTTTCCGGTGGCAGCGTTTTGCCTCCGTCATGTTGTCTCTGGCAAATGATTGAAAATGGTGCCGATATGGTTTTCTAGTTGATAGAACGAGTGCGCGCACGGGAAGATTCTGGTCATCGGGTCCCTGCTTCTCACCGCCCATAATGGCCGTCACAGTTAGTCAGAAGGAATCTGAACAATGGCGCCCATGCTCGCAAATGAGTCAAGAAAATTCAATCTGTTAGCAAGAGATAACGTCTTGCGCAAAACTTCCCGCGCGGATAAGAATTGGAGCAGATCCTCCTCAGGCAACAGCTTAACCAACATCAATTCAAATTCCATCGCGCACGATGCTGCGCTTTCCGGCGGGCAGGCTTCAGCCTCTTACACAGTCAAACAAAACGACAACTTAAACTCGATTGCTTCCGCACTGGCCACTGCCATCAACAATAACTCTGCCATGCAGACGGCAGGCATCACGGCGATTGCCAACACAACCGATGTTTCTCCTCGCTCGACGTCGGCAAATGTCACCAGCTACTCGAAGTCGCTCAGCGCTGGTGCCACCGAGACAATCACCCTCGGCTTGCTCTACCAGACAAATGGCGACCAGACCGCCACAATCGGCGGCACCATCACATCAGGGGATGTCGTTTCGCTGACTGTCATCGACTCGGGTCTTAGCGGAGGGCAAAAGTCCGTCAGCCACACTGTTCAGGGCACGGACACCACCACAACCATCGCCACTTCGCTCAAGAACGCCATTAACGCGGACAGCAGCTTGCAAGCAATTAACGTCAGCGCCACCTCCTCGGCAAATGTCGTCACCATTGTCTCCCATTCCTCCCGCATCACAACCTATGCGAAAACAGTGACTGCTGCTCCGGCGCCGGAGACGCTGGCTCTGTCTTCGATGAGCAACGTGACCAACTTCGGCTATAACCCAGCCAATCAATTGCTGACTATCTCCGCACCGGGTACGGCTCGCTTCCAGGGCTCCGCCAGCAAGGCGCTGAAGTCTGCTGCCGTCCAAACACAAGTCGTCAGCCTCACGCCATCTACTGTCCCCGTGCCGACGTATTCCACGAACGTGGGCGACACAACCGTCATCATGACGCTGGGCCGGGATTACAAGAATGGCTACAGGTCGGTTGTGCTTACCGGCGGACCGTACTCAGCATCCGCAGGCAAAGATGTGAGCATCACC
>DATNRC010000216.1:0-9629 GCA_036703705.1 Candidatus Obscuribacterales bacterium | reverse complement strand
GCATGAAACAAGTTGATCCCAAGTCGCCAGAGCATCGAAGAAAGGTCAAAATCGCCCTTCTCCTGCTCGCTGTCATGTTCACATCCTGGACTGTCGCCTACAACACCAGCATCCATGACCTGAAAGTCGTTGGTCTGGTCGCCGGGCTCTTGTCGTTTCTCGGAGTTCTCACCCTGGTGTTCGAGAATTTCGATCCGAACGATGAGGGCGGCGGGCGGTAAGTCGGGGTTACACGGGACTGAAACCAGCCCCGAGTTCTTTCTCAATCGCAAAAAACGTGACTGCACGCTGAACTCGACGGCGCATTGTGCGCCACTCCAGCGCCCAGCCACAAAAGCATCGCACTTCCAAGAGGCGAGGCAGGTGGAATATGGACGACAAAAACAAGCGCACGTATAACGGTCTGACCGTCCCCGCGGGCGAGAAGATCCGTTTCGAATCGGGAAAGCCGGTGATGCCGCTCCACCCGATTATCCCCTTCATAGAAGGCGACGGCATCGGCAAAGAAGTGTGGGCCGCAACCCGCAAAGTTGTCGATGCGGCTGTCTCCAAAGCCTACGGCGAAGAAAGGCATATCGCCTGGTTCGAAGTTTTCGCCGGCGGCAAGGCCAACGACAAATTCGGCAAGTGGCTGCCTGAGGACACAGTGGACGCCATCCGAGATTATCGCGTGGCCATCAAAGGTCCGCTCAACACGCCCGTGGCCGGCGGCATCCGCAGCATCAATGTCACTCTCAGGCAGACTTTCGATCTCTATTCCTGCGTTCGTCCTGTGCGTTACTTCCCAGGCGTGCCATCAGTAGTGGTGGCGCCGGAGAAGCTCAACGTGGTGATCTTCCGCGAGAACACGGAAGACGTCTACGCGGGCATCGAATACAAGGCGGGATCCAACGAGGCGAAACGGCTGCTCCGAATGCTGAAGCGCATGGGTCACAACATCCGCAACGACTCCGGCATCGGCATCAAGCCCATCTCCAGGCACGGTTCACGGCGGCTCGTTCGCGCTGCCATCAGATATGCCCTGGAGAACGGTCGCTCCGTGGTCACTCTCGTTCACAAAGGAAACATCCAGAAGTTTACCGAGGGATCGTTCCGCGACTGGGGCTATGAGCTGGCCAAGGAGGAATTTGGCGACAAAGTTCTGACCTGGGATGAGCTCGTCGCCAACCATGGCGGCAAACTGCCCGAGGGTAAGATCCTTCTCAACGACCGCATCGCTGACGCCATGTTTTTCGAGGTGCTAACGCGCCCTGAGGAATTCTCCGTCATCGCCACCACCAACCTCAACGGCGACTACCTCTCGGATGCCTGCGCCGCGCAGGTAGGTGGTCTCGGCATCGCGCCCGGCGCCAACATCGGCGACGAATGCGCCATTTTCGAGGCCACTCACGGCACAGCGCCGACCATCGCCGGCAAGAACGTGGCCAACCCCGGCTCGCTCTTGCTCTCAGCGGTGATGATGCTCGACTACATCGGCTGGACGGAGGCGGCAAGGCTCATTGTCACGTCGTTCGAGAAGACCATCGGCAGCAACACCGCAACCAACGACATCGCTCGCCTCATGCCCGACGGCAAGAGCCTCTCCACAAGCGAGTTCGCAGACGAGCTGGTGAAGAATCTGCCGGGGCCCGCAGCCGATGCGGAGCAAGGCACCGCAGCCGATGCGGAGCAGGGTGCCGCAGACGATGCGGCTAACAACGACGTGACCAACGGTGAAAAGGCAGCGGACCATCGTTAGCCGCCCGCTGCCCCCGTTGTTTCTCACCCCTGGAAGGAGATTCTTCCCATGCGCATTTCATTCACGCCCGACAAGGCGATGACGCTCAAAGTTCGCTACAACGGCGAAGAGATCTTTGCCCGGGATCTCGAGCCCGGCGAACAGACGATCGAGATCGAAACGCCCAAAGTGACAGGAAAAGCGGAGGCTTTGCTCGTCGTCGACGGCAAAGAGATCCCGATTGCCACCGCCACGTACACCTACGAGGACGAGCCGGAAGATGGCACGGAGGAAGAAGGCGACGGCGAGACCGGCTGCGGCTGCGTCTGACGCTGTCGCATCATGAGCAAGGGACGGAGGCAGTCAAACTGCGCTCCGTCCCTTCTCGCCTTTCCTAATTCATGGAAGCTGTTCAATGCCTCTCGCTGCGAACTATTGATGGCCCGCCACTGTGCTTCACCAGGCAGAAAGATGCTCACCTTTCCAGGGTCATCGACTGGCAGCGACGACGCCATGGACTGAACATGAACAAACAAAACAGAAGAAACAAAGAACACAAGTCCGTATTCAGCAAACTGCGTTCTAAGTGCCAAACGGTTTGCGTTTCGGAGGAGATTGTCAGACGCGCAATCTCCGAAACGTTGACTGATAGAGCTTCGACGACGCTCTTCACCGAATATGTTCAATTCATTTCAAACGTACTGCTCGTTATAGTATTACCGCCCGCCAATTCCGCAATTGCTTGCCGTTTAAGCCTTCCAGGGTTTTCCCCATGCCAGCCATCACGGCCGTGTGCATAATGGAAGTAGTCCCAAACAACAGAGCCGTCGGAACCCGTCGTGAAAAAAGATCGGGTAGTTATTAGCGCACACAATGCCACCATGCGGACAGCATTTCGCCTGGTGGCATTGACGGCGCCATTCTGGGCGCTCTATGTACCGGGAATATTTCTCGGCGCTTTCGGATTCTTTATCGATCCTCTCTACTTCGCTGCCAACGAGCGCATCTTCTGGATGCTTTTCAGCTTCGGCATGGGGACATCCCTGACCGCTTTGCTGTCGCTCAACACGTTGATTCTGCAAAACAACAAAATTATCTTCCCGCCGCTCAAATCAGCATCTTTCGACATACATCGTCTCAGGCGCGTGCACTGGTTCTTCGATCCTCTCGAAAGGGAAGCATATCTGCGCTTCACACTCCATTCCGGCGACCCCATAGATATTCATCATCTCCGCCTGTCGCCGAAGAAGATTGCCGTGCTGCAAGAGGCGCTGAAACGCTGGGCGCCTCAATGCGAAATGGAGGTCAAGCCAGAAGATCTCGAAGATCTAGTCGCTTTTCGAGAGCGGTTTACAAGGCCTCAGCAAATGTCGTTGATCTCATCTACAACCGCTCCTGCAGTCGGTTTCATTGAAATTCCTTATCATCCGCACGAGCAGTTGCGCAAATTCTTCCAGTCGCTTGGCGCTAATGAGAAATACTTCTGGTGGTGTTGGTCGACCGTGTTATTGCTGCCGTGCATCGCCATGATGCCTGACATCATATGGGGTTTGATATCGCACACAGAGGGATGGCAGCGCTATTGGTCGGCTCCTCCTCTGCTCAGAACGCTCGACAGCATACGAGACTATTTTTGGGTGACTTTCCTTGGCGGTACGACAATACTGGGCGGCTTGTACGTTCAGGCCGCAACACATCCATTCGTCATCTGCATTCTTCTCGGCATGGCAGCGCTCGCCGTCACCAGCCTCGGGATGTTCATCTTTCAACCGAACAGAATTTTGCTCAAGAAAGAAGGTCTCGAGATTTCCTTTCGCTGGAAGAAGCTCATTTTGTTTCGGGCGCTTCACCGATGGGAGAAGATAGTCGAGTTTAAACTCGACCAATTCGGTGACGAGATCAATCCAGAAAAATGGCGCCTGCAGATTAAGATGGCTGACGGCGATACCGTCAATTTAAAGTTGCTTGCCATCAAAGGTGAAGAATCAAAGGCGGCGCTTTTGCGAACAATAAGCGAATTGGCTCCTGAGGCAGCGCAAGATCCTGCTCTGGTGAGAGCTCTCACGCCTCCCCAGAAAGAAAGCTATACAGAGCTCTGGTTGCAGTCTCTGGCTGCGCCGCCAAAACGCAACCGTCTGGCACCGCTTGCCGCTGAGCAAAAACTGAAGGACGGCCGCTATTGCGTGTCACGTCAGCTCGCCGTGGGCGGTCAGGGCACCGCATACCTGGCAGAAGATTTGCGCTCGGCGGGCTCATTGGCAGCCAAGTCCGGCCCGCACCATGTGGTGCTCAAAGAGTTCGTCCTGCCTGTGTACACAGCAAGGGAAGTGCGCAAGAGAGCGCTGGAGCGATTTGAGAACGAAGCAAAAATATTGGGCAATCTGGACCATCCTCGAATCGTCAAATTGGTGGATTACTTCCTGGAAGATCATCGTGCATACCTGGCGCTCGAACATATAGACGGGCTTTCGCTGCGCCAGCTCGTGCGCGAGGAAGGTCCAATCGGCGAGGCGCGCGTCAGGGAGATTGCCCATCAGATGTGCGACATACTGAAATATCTCCACTCGCAGTCACCGCCAGTAGTGCACAGGGATTTCACGCCGGACAATCTCATCCTGGACAAAAAGGGCAAATTGGTCCTTATCGACTTCAACGTCGCGCAACAGCGCCAGTGGACTGCTACCAGCACGGTAGTGGGAAAACATGCCTACCTTCCGCCTGAGCAATTTCGCGGCCAGCCGACTCCCGAAAGCGACCTTTATGCCATGGGAGCGACGATGTTCTTTCTTCTCACCGGACAAGATCCCGAGCCTCTTACATCGTCCCATCCCGCTGCGATATGTGAAAGTGTTAGTTCCAGCCTTGACCGAATCGTCTCCACTCTGACCGAGATTGAAGTCGAAGATCGTTTTTCCTCACCGCACGAAGTACGACAGGCACTGCTTTCAAAAGAAGAGAACAAACCAGCAAACGTGATCAACATCAAGACCAGAGCACAAAAAAAACATACCGTTCAGGCGCATGCGAAGGAGTGAAGTGGCAGATTTAGAAATCACCATCAAATACAACAGCAAGCCGGCAAAACTAGCCCTCTCCATTGTCGTGCTGCTGCTTCCGATTTGGGGGATTTTAGTGCCGGGGCTCCTCATCTGGATGCTGTTCGGCCTTTTAACCAACCTCCTTTTCTTCAGCCACATTGGGAATGACAGCGCCCAACTGCTGGGCATTTTTCTCGGTCTGCTTCTCATCGTCGTCCTGGGGGTGAAAGCAGTTCTCAATCTGGCCGACAACAGAATCGTCCTGAGCAAATTGGGCATTGAATTGCCGTTTTTCCTCGGCAACACATTTGGTCTCAAGCGAACTTTCGCCTGGGCTGCCATTCGGCAAGCACAGCTCATCGAGAGCGAGACAAAGCGAGAAATCATTCTCTGCACCACTGATGGTTTTCCTGTCTACCTGGACGTTAAGTGCATGGCAAACGAAGAGCTGGAGCAGCTCTTGCTGGGACTAGACGTATGGGCGGTGAATTGCGAGAAGAGCCCGCAATTGCAAGCTCTGCAAGACGAGCTCCAAGAGACAGCGGGCAAACGTGAATCGCCCAGCTACACGGCGATGTGGGAGGAAGAGCTGTCGCGCCGCTATTCTTCCACGGCCTACGTTCCTCTGGAGCCGGGGCAAGAGCTCCAGCAGGGACGAATCAAAGTTCTCAATCAATTGTCCTTCGGCGGGCTGTCGGCAGTCTACCTCTGCCAGCGCCACAATCGCGACCTCGTCGTTCTCAAAGAAGCCGTCGTCCCCACAGGCACTGATGACGAAATCGAGAAAAAGGCGAAAGAGTTGTTCGAACGCGAAGCAAGCATTCTGATGAAACTCGATCATCCGGCAATCGCCAGGGTAGTCGATTATTTCGTGGATCGGGGGCGCCACTACTTGATGATCGAATACCATAGCGGGCAGGATCTCAGCCAGCTCGTTCACCAGCACGGACCGCAAAATGAAGAGCGAGTTCTGCGATGGGCGCTCGCAGTGCTCGATATCCTCAGCTATTTGCATGGGGAAGAGCCGCCGGTAATTCATCGCGATGTAACACCTGATAATTTGGTGCTTAAAAACGACGGCTCTCTCGTCCTCATCGACTTCGGCGCGGCCAACGAATTTCTCGGCACGGCTACAGGAACGCTGGTCGGAAAGCAGTCATTCATTGCCCCCGAGCAGTTTCGCGGCAAAGCCTCTACTAAGAGCGATCTCTACGCGCTCGGCTGCACATTGCACTTTCTCGTGACCGGCAAAGAGCCGGTGCCCCTGTCGGTTTCGCATCCGCGGGCGGTGAACGAGAACCTCTCAGAAGGAGTCGACAAGCTTGTCGCTTCTTTGACCATGACGAACCCGGACGAGCGAATTGAGTCAGCGCAAGAGGCTAAGGCGTGGGTCCTTTCCCTCCTCGAGAAATCCGGCGAGCGTGCCGAGATGACCACCATCTGATGCGGAACGCATGATGACGCTCATGGCTTAGTGAGCTAACAGATATGCACGCATGGCTTATTACCTGCGCGGATTGGTCAAATTCAATTCTTCGCGCATGCATCGCTTAAGCGAGAGATGCACGATGGCTGATTACCTGCCGCTAGTTCTGCTAGCTACCCGCTGGCCAAATTGTGCAAGCAAGTGAAAATTGGCAAGAACGGCGATGATCAAACCTCGAAAGAGCGCCAGGTTATCGATCTGCGTTGTAACGTGCTTTTAAGAAGAGCTTTGCTAATCGGTCACGCCGACGGTTATGTCTAAAGAGTCAATTCAGCCATTCTCGACTCAAGGATTCGTCCAGCAACAACGCAATCCCAAAAAACCTTAACTCCGACCCGGCGGCCCGCAGCCGTGAGTTGGTTTAGGGAGTCGCTTGTGCTGCCATGGCACACGCATCACAAGCTTAACATTGGTCAGCAAGACGGAGACCGGCCAATTCAGCCAATCCGTCAGGAGTTCACATGATCCAAGGTCACATACCTGAACAAGTCATTTACGTGTCGGGTGCCTCTCGGCGCGTACAGGTCAAATGGGACGACCTCGCCAACAGCGAAGTGCTGAATGAAGAGGTCATCCCTTGTTTTCCGGTCGACGCAGCCTCCGAGCAGAGTCTCGAGACGGCGCGCCAGTGGGCCGGCTACCGCGTAGACAAGGGCAAGAAGCCGGCGGAGGAAAGGCGAGACAATAAGCCATTCGAGATTCGCATTTGCGGGCTCGAAGTTCGCGAAAGGGGCGGTCGTGCCTACAAAGTCGTCACCGGTGATGGCTATTGGTTCGACCTCCGTGAGGACGTGTTGCTCGACGCCATCTTGCAGTGCGGCATCTCGAAGGGCGGCAAGATCAACGCACAGTTCATCTGGGGCAAGCTCGGCTCTCAGATGAAGCTCGTGCGAGTGGGCTCGGCGCTGCACACCGCTCTTATCCAGGCCGGCAAGCGCAAGGCGACGGCCAAGGTGAAGGGCAGCGAGCTTCAGCCCGGCGGCGTCTATCGCAACGTCAAAGGCGAGCGTTTCCTCGTCATCGGCTGGGTGAGCACAATTCAGCTCACCTACAACGCTGCCTTCACGCCAGGCATCTACGATCGCGGCAAGGCGGCCACGCCCGAAAGCGCCAGCCGCACAGACATCCCGAAGCAGCTCCTCTTTGTGGAGATTGCCGACTGGCAGCTACGCGAGCATGGCAGCGTGCTGGGCGTTCTCGAACATTTGCTTACTCTAAAGGAGTCGTTTTACACCGCCTATTTCAAGCTTCAGAAAAGCCTCACGGTCATGGAGCATGAGGAGACGGTGGAGTTGCCGGAGGACATCCTGGCGCGCGTGCGCACCATGTCCCTGAAGTGTCTCACAACGGGGCGGAAAGACACCGGCCCCCACGCCATCGAATTGTCCGCCGCCGAAAAGCGTGAACGAGCGCTGGCCAACGCAGCACACAGCTCCGAGCTGGCTAATGTGCAGGCACATCCGGCTAAGCCGCAAGTGTCGGCGGAATTCGAGCCTTTCTACGCGCTGTTCGGCACGCTTCTGAGCACGCCTGGAAAGTCCTAAGTAAACACCAAAGTGGCGAGGAGACCGGGAAGGGCAGCGCGAAACAGCTCTGCCGATTTCCTCGCTGTCATACGTCAGTCGCTTCACGCCGGGAAGACACCTGCGATCGCAGAGGCGGTCCACAGCCAAGTTTTCTGACATCGAACAGCGTGGCGACATTCATCCGCAACCACAATTTGAGCGGGAAGCAAAGGCGACCCACTCAAGCTCAACCTCTTTGCAGAGGCAAAAGGAGAGCAAACATGAGCGCAACAGAAACACGCGAAACAAGGCTTTCGACCATCAATCAGAGTTTGAAGGAACGCGGGCTCAAGCCGCTGAGAAAGCTCGGTCTTGCCGAAATGGGTGAAATCGAGATTCTCGGCATCCAGGAGATCCACGACCACTCCAAGCGATTCTTCACCGATGTGAAGTTCGCCGTCAAATTCCCGAACGGCACCGAGGGTGCCTTCACCGTTCGCTTCAACGCCAACGGCGAAGTGTCCGATGGAGCCGTGCTTGTCGTCCTCGTCAACGGCAAGTTCGCAATCGTAAAGCAATGGCGGCTGGTTCTCGGTCAGTGGACATACGAGATTCCGCGCGGCTTCGGCGAGAAGCTCGATCAGGCGCGCATCAAAGGCGCCCTGGGCACGCTCAAGATAGCCGATCTGCCGCTGGGAACGCTTGCCCGCGAGCTCGGCGAAGAGGTGATGCGTGATGCCGAAATCACGTCGGTGACCCACTTGGGGAACATCGCGGAGAATTCGGGCACTCACGCAGTCACACCTTCGTACTTCCTCGTCCAGCTCGAAGTCGACGAGAAGAAGCTGGAGACACGCCTCAAGGGCAGCGAAGACTGGCTTTCCGTCAAGCTCTGGGATCTGAAGACGGCGCGCCGCGAAATCGGACGCAAGCTCTGCGACAATCACAGCATCACTGCCGTTGCTCTGGCGACGGCATACATCGAAAGCCTGCCCCGCTAAAGGGAGGAGCGCGGCGAGCGCATTGGCTCAGTGCGGGCTTGGTTCTCAGCTCACATGGGAACTGGGCCCGCACAATTTCCCGTGCGCTCCTGCTCAGCAAGTCACGTCACAACACAAAATTATGCTTATCATCCCCACTCCTTGCGAAGCAAGAACATACAATGACATCGTCGAAGCCAACCCGCAGTTAAAACCAGTCCTCGAGCGCATCATCAGCGCCCTTAAGAGGAGCAAGGGTCAGCGCACCTGGATCGACGAGGAGGCGGTTCCCAGCGCCGTCTTCTCGACCGTGAAAAGACTCCTGGCGCTCAAGCACTGGACAATCGAGTACGGCTTCAACCCGGAAGAGAACTATCACTACTACGCCCTCAAGCCATGTATCTGCACCTGCTGTGCGGCACGCGAGGCGTAAGCATTCCGTGCGCTGAGGCAGCGAGCAGAAGAACGTAGTGTCACGTGCGGTGCCGCCATCGTCCCATCCGATGCGGCACCGTACCTCCGCATCTGCCTGCAGAGCCCGACTGGGCGAGCATTTGCAGAATAGGTCCGGGATATCCCCGACACAGACCATCAGATGTCGCTTACTCTTTCCAGGACACTTTTTCCTCTTTGGGAGTGCACTGGGCGTCGTTGATTTTTTCTGAGCTGCCCTGACCATCAGGTTCTTCGCGGGCGGAAAATCAGCATCCAAGGGCACTTTTCTCTGTTTGCACTCTTTCTATATGCCCTAGTATTTCGGCCGCACCGGGATTATTCATTGCATGCCACCGCTGGCGATAGCAAAAAGTGAGAGAAACGGCTTGAATTAGGCTCTCCGGTATCTGATCTTTGGCTCTGGCAAACGTGGTTTTGACTGAGGCTCGTTACCGCAAAGCCTAGGTC
>DATNRC010000215.1:0-19621 GCA_036703705.1 Candidatus Obscuribacterales bacterium | reverse complement strand
TGGCCAAGGAGCTCCTGAACAGAGCGCAGGTCGGCACCATTTTCCAGTAAATGCGTGGCAAAGCTGTGTCTCAAAGTATGCGGCGACAGCGGCCTGTCCACTCCTGCTTTCTTCGCCAGCCGCTTTATGATCTGCCAGACGACCAAACGACTGAGGCGCTTTCCCTCGCCGTCCTGAAGTAGCGGCACTAAATGTGGTGATTGTTTAACTCCCGACGCACTCTCGGTCTTCCTGGTTTTTCTTGGTCTGCCCCGTTTTCTCACGGTCGAAGGGGTTGGTTCCTCCTTCACTTCCCGGCATTGATCGAGATAGATTGACAGCGCCTCGAGGGCCTTCTGTCCAATTGGCACGACGCGTTCTTTTGAACCCTTGCCTAAACATCGCAAGGTCCTCTGGGATATGTTGACGTCTTTCCTGTTCAGCCCGACGAGTTCGGAGACTCTCAGCCCGGCCCCATACAAAAGCTCCACGATGAGCCGATCTCGCGGTGTCTCAGCGGCCTCGAGAATTGCCAACACTTCCGATTTCGTCAAAACCTGGGGCAACTTTTTCATCCTATGAGGGTTCTCAATTGCACCCATGGGGTCGCAATTGATCAATCCGATATTCTTCTGCCAGGCGAACCATCCCCGCAAACTGGCTATGCCTCTTGTTATGGAAGCATTGGAATGCCCTTGTTCCCTCATTGAAAGAATGTACTGATAAAGATCATGCCGAGTGGGGCGTGTGGCATTTTCTCCTACGCAAGCAATGAAGTTTCGAAGATCTCTCTGGTACGCAAGCACTGTATTAGGCGAAAGTCCCTTTTCCAAGCGAACGAAATCCAGATATTGTTCCAATGTCGTCTGGGGGGCCGCTGGTAAGCCTGCAATCGTATGTGGTGTCACGATCCGTTTCGCAATCTTGGTTATCGAGGGGCTGATAATGCGGCAAGACGAATTTACGAATTGCCGAATATCGAAAGGAATAAATTGTATGTCTGCCAGATATCATACATCCGCAGTCAAGTATTTCTTCTCTTGATTACGCCACCGTATTTGGAGAATCACTATTTCCCGTTGTGAACCGCCACCGCTCGCTCGTCCTGAGATTGGGCAGTCGTCACATTCAGTATCGGTCGATGGGGCGGCGAAGCGAAACGACATCGGTTCAGTTGCCTGCCTTTCCGCTGAAATAATGCGGGCGCAAACTGAGCTAAATGCCTGGCACGGGGTGTGCGGAAGCCAGTGGCTTGGTAGGCAGCCATTTGAATGATTTCTCGATGGACTGGGCAACCAGTTTTGGCTGTTCGAGCGGAGAGGCTATTTTGAATGTAAAAGCTCGCGGGCGGTCGGATGCGATGTCGCCGAGCAAAGGAAGCGGCGGCAATTGTTCGAGTTTGCGGAAAGTAATTGTGCTCAAGAACTTTTGCACTGTGATCCGTTTTGAGACCTTCCCTATAGGACCGCCAAGCAATGAAGACTGCACGCGCGGAATGTTGCCTGCAATCTCGAGGTTGATAATCCCCTTCGTCAAATCTGTACTTCCAGCGCCCCAGAGGCGCATATCATCGCCATTGTAGCGAAGCTCTCTTATCGATAATTGTCCTTGCGAAATTTGGAAATGCCCGGATAGATCTTTGAAATTACCGGTTCGCACCGGCACCATTGTCTGCAACAAGTTGTTGAGGTTGAATCCCAGGACGCCCTGGTGCAGAAGATTTGCCTGGGTCAGTTTTTCCTGCAAATGACTGAACCTTGCCAGCGTGCCGTTCTGTATAGCTATGCTCCCTTGGCCTGAGAGATTGGCGATCATTTCTTTAGCGTCTACGCCTTCCGTTTGCAAATCAACACTTGCGTTTGCCATGCCTGATATCTCACCAGGATGGCCGAACAGCCATGCGCCGATTTCAGCTGCTTTCACACCACGGAAATTGGCTTTCAACCCGACTTTATGCTCGTCGGCTTCGACCCAGCCGTTCAATTGCATCTTGCCGTCGGCTATTAGTGCCTCTGCATTTTTGAGAGTCACCTTCGGCGTTTTCAAACGCCCGTCTACTGGTTTCAAGCTGAGATCGCCGGTCATCTCCCTGACCATCAGGTAACCGAGCCTCACGGTCCTGAGGTCCAATTTGAAATGAAAGGGATTCCGCCTCGACCTGGGATCGAATGCTTCGCGCGATGACACTGTACCCGTGGCGTCATAGAGATTCAGTTTCGGGATGCAGACGCGATCGAACATCACATAGCCGTTAAACTTAGGATTCTCCATCTCTCCCACAACTGACAGAGACAGATCGACGAAACCGCTAGCGTTCTTGTCTGCAAGCCCGGGAGTGAGTGAGCTCAAGAATTTTCTGGCCGGCAGGGGGTTGGGTGAGCGAACGGATAAATTGATTGCTGTCTCGCCTTCTTTTGCACCATCCAATTTGCTGATGGTGCCGCAAGTATTCAACAAAGACTCGCCAAGAAAGAGGTGCGCGTCCTTGATCACCACGTTGTCTCCCGTGGCGGTGAGAGATCCGTCAAGCGAGAGGGAATCGCCTGCGGGCTGGTGCAGCGATCCGAACGGTCCGCACAGCGTAATCTGGTCTTCTTTGTCCGCCTTCAAAAGGAAAGTGATGTTGTTGGATTCGTTGGAGCCGGAAACTTTTGCTTTCAGCTCCACCGGTCCCTGGGACAGGAAAGCGACCTTTGACGTTCCTACACGCGACGAGTGCAGCATATCGGTAAGTTCTCGGGATTGCAGCAAGCCGCGGATGTCTGCATTCCAGTGCGCATTGGCCGTCGCATAGTCATATATGTATCCGTCCAGGGCAATCTTGCTCTCATTGATCGTGCCCGAGAGATCTTGCAGCAAAAGCTCTTTGCCGGTCGCGGCCAGCACACCGTTCAGATGCGCCAGAGGAATGGAATGCCGCCCCACTTTTGCGCTTACATTCATCAGTCCGATCACGCCGTCGAAGCGGGCCTGATTGCCAACGAGATCCAGACTAACGTCGCCGTAGACGCGGCCATGCGCATCTGTTACCCCATATCGGGACATAGCGGATGCAAATTGCTTCCTTGCAGGCGCCGGCATGAGTGGAGAGTTGAGGAAGAACAACACTTCTGCCAGCTCCGCTGCCTGAGTTTTGAAGCGGGCGCTCGTGAGCTTCGCTGCTGTCGACAGCTGATCGAGGGTGATGTTTGCAGTGATGCTGGAAGCCTTGAGCGCGAGCACCATGTCCTTCAGCACCAGCTGATCATTCTTGTATACGATTGCTCCTGATGAAGCCCGAATCGGGCGGGAAAGACCGTCTGGTTGGTAATACAGATCACTGGGAGAGGCAGTGAGAATAACTCTTGGATGCTGACGGTTGCCTTCAATGCGCAGGACGACTTCCTTCATCTTGCCCGAAAGAGCATGCTCCCGGATGAGCGGCATGTCCTGACCAAAGATCTCCAGCGCTTTTGCGACCTCTCCCAGATCTATGTCGCTACCCTGAAATTCGAGGTCGTAGGCGTCTTTCGCCCGTGAAGAAATCTTCCCGTCAAGAGAAAATGTGCCGTTGCCGATGGAGCCACTGAGACGATCGAATGACGTCTCATTGTTTGTGCGCTCAATGGTGCCGTTCAGGTTTCTCAAGGCAAGATGCTGATCAATTGTCAGGCTGGCGTTGGTCAGCCCCACAGTCGTGTCGTAGGACGAAGCGAAGTTCCTCTTTTCAAGCCTGGCTTTAAGGGAGGCCTTGCCGGAAAGAGCTACTTTTGATTTTGCCGGCAAATTGAGAAGCCGCGCCATTTCTCTTTGCGCATCGATCGAGCGACTGATGTTGCGTTCGATCCCACTAAGCGAAATTGAATCAGCACTGATGAGGTACTGAGAAGTGTTCTCCTTCCAGTCAGTGCCGCCGGCAATCTTGAGCTTACCGAAAGCAAATTCGACTTCGCCCTGCCTTATGTCTATGCGCTCGCCCGGAACAAGCTTCACGTCACCCTCTATACTGAGGTCGTCTGAGATGCCGAGCGCGACGAGCACTTTCTTGAAGCCTGAATCCGTCTCCTCGATGAGATCGGCAAGGGCGACACCGCCTGCTTTGAATTTGCTTTCAATTTCCGTGCGTTTGAAGCGGCGGGCAATGTCGATCGTGAATTCAGCCTTGCCCGACAGGTGCTCGCGCCCGGCGTTGGCAAAACTGGCTTTCATGAATTCATCATGTTTGCCTTTTTTCCTGGCTGACTGGGCTCCGAAAATTCCTGCCAGCACTTTCAGGTCATCGAGCTTGCCGAGAAAACGAGCGGAATATTCACGCTCTTTCTCATGCCAGCGATTGAGATGTCCCTGTGATTTGACCGTAACATTGTTCAATCGCAAAGACATTTCTTTCCAGGCGATCTTCTCATTGTCGATAACAAACATTCCTTCGGAGGAGGCCTTTGGTGAAACAATCTTGCCGAAATTAGGCTCAGAGACGGCGAATTGATCGGCGTTTATCTCAGCTGTTGCGTTAAGACCCGTATCCAGCGCTCCTTCCCCTTTAAGGGAGAAATCGAACAATCCTTCGAATTTTGCTTGTTGTGGCTGAGATTTACCGGACGGGGGGAATATGCATTCGCTCAGCTCTTCGACATCTCGTGGATTTACACGCGAGCCTGTGACGGTGAATTTGTATTTGTTCTTCCGCCAGTCCTCAAGCGCCCCTACGCCCAGTCCAGAGAGCTGAATCCTGCTTGCGTATTGAGGGCGGTCAAGTTTGAAAGCAAGCAAAAACGGTTTGGAACGCTTTTTCTTGGGCCAGACAAATTTCAACTTGATGTCATCGAAGGTCAGCAGTTTTGGCTCACCGGAAACATCCTTCCTCGTTTCATCGACGATATGCAGGCGTCCTTTGTTCAATTGAATGATGCGAATGTCCGGACCCTGCTTGAGTAAATCCTCGAAATTCCAGTGTCCGGAAGCTTCTCTTACTGCCCATATCTCCGGGCTTTGGAAGTCCAAATAGTTGATGACGAACTCCCCTTTAAGAAGAGGCGAGAAAGCAATGCCAATTCCGCTTCGCTTGGACAACAAAAAAGGGCGCCCATCCTTATCGTGAGCCTTTATGTACCTTGTCGATATGGCCAGGCCGCCCAGTCCGAGGTTCCAGCTTATGTGTCCCAGCTCGATGCGGCGATGGAACATCTCAGAAAGAGCGCTTTCGCATTGTGGTCTACACCAATCGGCATTCCAGGACAGAGCAAGCAGGATGATCACGAAAAGGGAGGCAATCCAGCCAAGGAGAAAGCGAAAAACCAGATGGCGGAAGCGAGTGTTGCGCCACTGGAATCCCTGGCCGTCGGTTTGAGCATTGCGATTCTTGTTGATGAGCGTGATCAAGGTCTTCTCGGTGATTGGACCAGCGGCAGAGAGCCGGATAGCCACCTTTTCCATATGCCAGTTGAGGGGGCTGAGGATTGGTTAGGGCAAAGCTCTACTGACAATTCGGACGTCGTTTTCTTCAGGCTGTTCCCTCTTTGTGTAAGAACCGGCACTCCCATTGCCTTTTGGCACGGCGTTGGGGCAAACATCATGGGACGGTGACGCTTGCTCCACATTTGGTGCAAAGAACATATATTGGCGGCTCGTCTAAGGACTCAAATAGCTTGTAAGAGACTCAGGCTACCACAACGGCAAGAGGTCGCCAAGGGTGAGCGCTGGTGATTATCTTTAACTTCCAATCGTTCGGCTGATAAGCAAGACAGTTCTTTGCCGGGGCAATGTCAAACGGTTACCAATATGTACCAGCGTGGAAAGCATATAGGTAGATCCTGCGAATGTGGAGGCTGAAGATGAAAGGTGGGCTGACGGCCGAACAGTTAGACGAGGCTTGCTGGCCGGTCTTTGAACGGCTCATGTCCGAGCTTGGTGAGCTATATCACAACTGGCTCGTAGTCATCGAGCCGGAAAGCGGCGATTATTTCTTGGGGCAGGACGACCATGAAGTTTTGGCTCGAGCCAGAAAACGCCATCCCCATGGTGTTTTCTTTGCTTACAGGCTGAATGAGAATCCAGCCCTGGACACGTTGTGACAGCTCAGATGGAAGAGAGGAATTGCTTGGTCTCAAGAGCTGTGCGAGGACGAATTGACGAATCGGGCAAGGTCCTTTTGCCGATTATCGTCATCGCCTCTGACGGTCTGGAGATCGAGGTGGAGGCCTTGATTAATCTGGAATTCTGCGGTGCTCTCGTCATTCCCGAGGAGCTGGCTGGCTCGCTCGGCTGGCGCTGCCTCGGAGCAAGAAGAGTCGCCGTCGGCGTGGAGATCCGACTCATGCATCACTATCTGGGGATGATGGCAATCGGGGGAGATCCGCGCAATGTGGTCGTTCTGGGCGGCATCAAACCGCAAGCCATTATCGGACAAAAGCTCATGTCAGGACGCAAGCTGACCGTCGATTTCAGTCTTGGTCAGGTGCTGCTGGAATAAGTGCTGAAAAGTGATTCGCCTTTGGGCAGCAACCTTTCCTTTCGATCGCCAAAGAGCCTTAAACAGTGGCGGTACGCCGAAGCACTCTTTCACAAAAGATGATTTTCGTAGGCATATCGCACGAGCGCGGCTCGACTTCCCAGGTTCAATTTCTTCCTCAGTCGCGAAACATGAACCTCGGTCGTCCCTTCGGTGATATGCAAAGCCTCGGCAATTTCCTTGTTGGACAAACCGGCGGCCACCTTGCGCAAAACCTCAATCTCGCGACTGGACAGCTTCACGCGTACTTTCTCTCTGCTTTCCTGACGCTCCGTGAGTTCGCGCGTGGAATTGACCACAGAATTCAATTGGCTGCAAAGCTCGGTCAACTTATCTATTGATGTGCTCTGCGTTTCTACAATTTGGTAAAGGCGAGCCTGGCTGAGAGCGATCGAAAGCTGGTGCGCTATGCGCGACAAAAGACTGATTTCCGCTTGAGTGAAAATCCGCGCATCGTCGCATTGATCGAGATGCACGAGCCCCATGAGTCTTCCGCGGTAGACAAGCGGCACCATGATCATCGATAGAATGCCATAGTGAATGAGTTCTGATTTCACGTCAGTGGCAAACGAGAATGTGTCGTCCTGCATCACGACCAGGGGACGGCGCTCCCCAACGTCAAGCAAAAGGTCGTGATAACGAGAAAAAATGATGCTCTTCTCTGAAATGGGAGCCAGATTTGGGCTTGTCACCTGACGGGCGATACGAATATTGGATGTCGGATCGGAAACCAGGCAGAGGATTGCACGCGATACTTTGAATTCGTGAGCCAGGCTTTGTGCGGCTCGATCGATTATGTCTTCAAGATCAAGAGAGCTGTGAATGTTTACGATCAGGCGATTGAGCAAGGCTTCGTCTTTGGAAATCTGCTCGACTCGTTGATACATCTCACGCAAATTCTCCAAGAGCATTGCGCGTTGAATATTGGTTGTGATCATGCGGGGAAGAAATTTGTAGTATTCACCTATCTTAGGCAGATAGTCGCTGGCGCCTGACATCAATACTTTCAAGGCCAGCTCGGGCGAATCGATGCCGGTCATGACGATAATGGGGCAGTTCTGATTAGTTTGGTGGAGCTTTTTCACCAATTCGTCGCCCTCAATATCGGGCACGTCGTAGTCCATCACCACCACGTCGAAATGACCACCGCTCATCATTTGCTCAGCGTCGCCGCCATTTTTTGTGGGCGTGACATCGTACATTCGCGACTGTGAAAGGATTGCTTTGCGGCAAACATTCATTGCCTGCTCGTCGTTTTCGATAAGAAGTACTCGCCGTTCGCGTGCTTCGCTGTCCAGTGTCTTGCTTATCTGTGTGCCTGACTCCACCATTCGGTGTTCCTTTGCCATAGCTGCTGAGGTTCGCCCCCAAGCCCCAGAGATTGCTGTATTGCTCTATTCCATTAATTGCGCCGCTTTTAATCCTGCGAAGATAGGAAGATAGATAAAGAATTATCGTCCAACCCATAATCTAAGGTTGGATCGAAACTGATATAAAAGCAATAGTGCTGGTTTGACAATTTGGCATGACGACCTCGCGAACCGCATAGTCAACAGTTGAGACCCTCACAAAAGCCCCCCAGAACCTCTAGCTTGACGTTACTAATTGGTCCCGCGAGGTCCTATAAAGAGCAGCCACCCCTCCGGCTGCTCTTTTGTTTGGCGGGGTAAAGAGGGGTTGAGCGGCAGGAAAGGCAAAGCGATATCGGTTCGCTTATTTGGCGCCGATTCCCATCATTCGTATGGGCTGGCGGCCCCGCTGAACGTATACGTTCTTTAAATGGGTATAGGGGAGATCTTTCTTGACCTGAGATATATCAGCAACATAAGGCAATGCCTGCGGATTGAATTCCAGCTTGGTGACGATTTGATTTTCCACATCAAAAAATGCCCCGCTGATCTCGAACTCCCCTTCGGGGAAGCTTTCGAGCTCGGGATCAATGAAGTAGCCCACCGGCTGTCCGCTGGTTGAAAAAACAGTTACCTTGACTTCGGACATAGCTCCTCCTCAGCACCACCTCTTTTATATTGCGCCATCAGCATCCCTTCTTCTTTATGGAAAGAAAATGTGTTAAGAATCTGTAGGAACATCGAGGCCTTTTCTCCACTTGAATGAGCCTCGTGATTAATTAGTGGGGAGAGCCGAGAGGGTCTCAAGAAGAAGAAGCCATGAGGAGTTTGCCAAATGTCGTACACCATTGTTGCTGACGTTTGCGAGGGCATCGCGGACTGTATTCCAGTGTGCCCCGTTGAATGTATTCACTGGGCAGAAGGAAAAACGAACACCAAAGGTACGAAGTACACATACATTGATGATGCTACCTGCATTGATTGCGGAGCATGCTTGTCAGTATGTCCAATCGAAGGCGCTATTCTTGACGAGTGGAAGCCAGAGCTTCAAAAACCGTAGGCAGCGTTTTGCACAATTTGCGCCCATGCCTTTTTGGTGTGGGCGCGTTCGTTAGTAAAAACAGGCACCGAGCTGGCGCAAATGCGCCAATTGGTCCTCTAACTCAGTTGCCAGATCTTCATAATTGCTTTTGTTCAAATTTGCCGGCACATGCATGGGTTCGCCGAATAAGTAGACAATCGGAGTTCCCCACCAGGGAGCCATAAAGTTGTCCCATGATTCCATCCAGTAGGTTTGCCTGGCGTGGCAGACAAATGGAATTATGGGCAGAGAGGTCATCTCGGCAAGGCGAATAATGCTCTCTTTCACCTGATAACGAGGCCCTCTGGGGCCGTCGACCGTATAGGAGAGCCTTTGTCCCGCTTTAGCAGCGCTTACCATCTCCAGTGCGCCCTTCATTCCACCATGCGCTGACGATCCGCGTGCGGTGGCAAATCCCAGTGACTGAGCCGCTCTTGCAATCATTTCGCCGTCGCGGCTGTGGCTGATGAGAATGGTGACTTTGCGTCTGGGCCTCAAACCCGTTAGCCCGCACATGCGCCCGTGATAAATGGCGAAAATGGCTGGAGGCACTTTGTCGCCGCCTTTGTCCTCAGCATCCTCAGCCCAAATATTCTTAATGTATGGCTTGGCGGCCTTGGGAATGAAAGCCGTAATGCGATAAGTGTTGGTGAAAAACGAAGAGCCGTGATTGCAAATGGCCACCAGAACTGAGCGCCTGAGCCGATCTAGTGCCGGATAGCGGATGAAGAGATCGCGGATTCTAATACGCATTGGAAAGATTACCGCTGGAAGACTGGGCGGCGGACAGATTGCCAAGATGTATCAAAAAGGGGTAACAATGTTCTCTAAATCGAGGCTGGTGAAGCCGCTGTGATATTATCTACTAATGCCAAGAAATAAGGTAATAGTAAAACACAAGAGAACAGGAACGGATTTGAGTCAATGGTACTTGTAGCCGAACAAAAGCGAGAAATTTTAGACACGCACAAAACGCACGCGAAGGACACGGGCTCACCTGAGGTGCAGGTGGCTCTGCTGACGGAGCGCATCAATCAACTGACTGAGCATCTTCGCAGTCATCCTAAGGATTATCATAGCCGCCGCGGTCTGTTGATGATGGTCGGCAAGCGGCGCCGACTATTGCAGTACCTGATGAGAGAAAGTCATGATCGGTACCGTAATTTGATCGACAAGCTGGGATTGAGGCGGTAAGTTCAAAAAGGCGAGCTCCAGAGCTCGCCATTTTTGTGTCGTTTGCTTGGTTTGGCCGCTGGAGCAACAAACCGAAGCATAGCGGCCAAGTGTGTTACAGCAAAGCTCGATCGCCGGCGGCGCCTTGAATGAGCACGCAGCGCAAGTAATTTTTTTGTTGAGGATAGTTAGAAACATGGATGTGCAGACGATTTCGCCAAATGCAGTCAAGACTTTTGAGATTGAAATAGACGGCAAAACAATCAACGTAAGCTCTGGTCGCCTGGCGCGACAGGCGTCGGGAGCATGTGAAGTTCGCTGCGGCGACACGATGGTGCTCGTGACGTGTGTAGAAAGCAAGCAAGCGCGAGAAGGGATCGATTACTTCCCATTGCTCGTCGACTACGAAGAAAAGCTGTATGCCGTAGGGCGTGTGCCCGGCAGTTTTACGAGGCGCGAAGGCAAAGCCACTGACAAAGCCATTCTTATTAGTCGGCTTATCGACCGTCCAATTCGCCCGCTTTTTGTCGAGGGCTATCGCAACGACGTGCAGATTGTGGCTACAGCTTTATCCGCTGACCAGGAGACGCCAACCGACACCCTGGCGATGCTTGGTGCATCGGTAGCCATAGGTTTGGCCGGCTTGCCTTTCAAAGGACCGATTGGTGCAGTGCGTGTGGGCAGAATAAGCGGTCGTTTTGTTGCCAACCCAACTTACGAGGAGATCGAACAGTCCGACATCGATATCGTCGTAGCGGGCACGGACAGCTCGATCATGATGGTTGAGGCCGGGCTGAAAATGGTGCCTGAAAAGGATGTCTTGCAGGCAATCGACTATGCTCATCAAAACATCAGGAAACAAATCGAGGCTCAGAACGCGTTTTTCAGAGAATGCGGCGTGGAGCAAAGAGAGTTTCAAGCGGAGCCTGAAAATGAAGAGCTCAAGGAATTGATCCGCCAGCGCTGCACGGAAAAGCTGAAAGCGTCGATGGCCGGCGTGACGGACAAGCTCGTCCGAAGCCAGCTCGTGGACGAAGCGAAACAAAGCCTGCTGGCAGCTATTGCAGAGCGTCCCGAAGATGATCCGTTGAAAGCGGTTTCCGATGCCAAGATCAACGAATACCTCGAAGCTTACGAAGCTGAACTGATGCGCGCACAGGTTCTTGATACCGGTATGAGAGCCGATGGCAGGCGCTGTGATGAGATTCGGCCGATTACAATTTCGGTCGGCATACTGCCGCGAACACATGGCACAGGTCTTTTCACGCGCGGCAGCACCCAGGTGCTGTCGGTAGCAACGCTGGGAATCGGCAGCGACGCGCAGCGACTGGATTCAATCGATCCGCAGACCGAGAAGAGGTATATGCATCACTACAACTTCCCTGGCTTTTCGGTCGGTGAAGTAAAGCCAATGCGTGGTCCGGGGCGGCGTGAGATTGGACATGGTGCACTTGCTGAGCGGGCAATCATGCCTTGCTTGCCTACGGAAGAGCAATTTCCCTATACGATTCGTGTCGTCTCTGAAGTTCTTGAATCGAACGGCTCGACAAGCATGGCTTCCACCTGTGGCTCCAGTCTGGCCTTGATGGATGCCGGCGTGCCGCTGACGAAGACTGTCGGCGGTATCGCCATGGGCTTGATTTTGGAAGGCGATCGTTTTGCGATTCTCTCCGACATACAGGGGCTTGAGGACTTTCTGGGCGATATGGATTTCAAGGTCGCCGGCACGAGGGACGGCATCACAGCCCTACAAATGGATATCAAGATCGAAGGGATTTCGCTCGACATTATGCGCGTGGCGTTGGAACAGGCAAAGCGCGGACGCATGTACATCATCGACAAAATGGAGGCGGTGCTTCCGCAAGCGCGCAAAGAGCTGTCTCCGTGGGCGCCGCGCATTTTGACAATCAAGATTGATCCTGAAGATATTGGAACGGTCATTGGACCTGGTGGAAAGATGATTCGCAAAATCATCGAAGAAACCGGTGCCACAATCGACATTGAAGATGATGGCACTGTCCTCATTGGCAGCGTTGATCAGGCTGGCGGCGAGGCCGCGCGCGACAAGATTTTGCGCCTTGTTCAGCGAATCGAAGTGGGACAAGTTTATGCAGGGCGGGTGACGCGCATTATTCCCATGGGCTGCTTTGTGGAAGTGCTGCCCGGTAAGGAGGGCATGGTCCATATATCGCAGCTCGAGAACCGTCGCGTCGAGAAGGTCGAGGATGTAGTATCGGTAGGACAGCGCGTCATTGTCAAAGTACGCGAAATCGATGAGCGCAATCGCGTAAACCTGACCATGAAGGGCGTCTCGCCTGAAGAGAAGCAACAGTTCGAAGCTCACCCTGTTGTCTAGTCCCCTGCTGCCGAAAGTGCCACTTGACGAAGCGAGAACTCAACCGATATCGGTTGACTTTTGGTGACGAATGTGGCGACAGCGGTTCGCTTTTCAGGCGTCCAGGCGAAAAATCTCAATCAGTGTCTGTCTTTCGTGTGTGAGAAAATGGGCGGTATCGTCCTTACCTGTTGTTTGTCATGACTAAGGGACCTCTTGGATTAGCTGCCGAGACCTTGAGGTCTCTCTTGAGACTGCTCAGCCAGCCGGGACTCAAAGGAGCTTACGCTTTTGCTCTTTGCCTTGTGTTGTTGATTCCGCCGTTTGGGCTTTGTCCCGAGTCCGTTGCCAGGATAAGGAAGAGTTTGCCAAGAAGAAGCATTCGGTCTATTTCGAGGGGCGGGCGACGGGCAAAATCAAAATCCCTAAGCGGTCGGGCTGTTGCCGGCACAAAGGCCCGCATAAACGGAGCCAACGATCTGCAAGATCGAACCGAGCTTGCCAATTCGTATGCTCTATACGACCAGGGACTGCGTGAGCGATTGGCCGGCAATTTCGCAGACGCGGTCGACAAGCTCAGTCGCGCCTATGACATATACGACGACTATCATGGCAGCGTGTCTGTTCTCAATCCTATTTTGCTCTTCGATCTGGCACAAGCAGCCGAAGAGTCTGGTGATTTGGCGCTGGCCAGAGACAGCTATCAAAAATGCCTGCGCTTAAGACCCACCTTTGGTGAAGCCGCTCTTCGGCTTGCTTCATTGTTGGCTCGCGCGGGAGATAACAACCTGGCTCTTGTGCATGCCCGCCGATTTGCCGAGGCCGCTCCCAATGACCCGAGAGCCCATGTCCTGATGGCACTCATTCTTGCAAAGAGCGGACTGCTCGAAGATTCCAGGAGCGAGCAGGAGATTGCCAGGAAATTGATGGACGGCTCTTTCACATTCGCTCCCAAACGCCAAGAAGGAAGATCGACTGACAGAGGGCAGTGGCAGCCGACAGATCAATTGCAGTGCGAACCAGAAAGCGACCAAAGAGGTGAAGCACAGTGCCTTTATGCGCCGAAGAGTGTCGAAGGCAAGCAATTGCCGCTTTCGGAACCAGAGACCAAAATCTCGCCTGAATCTGCTGGCAGCCTTGACCGGAAAGAAAGCAATGAGACGCAGCAAGTGCCCGCAGAAAAACAAGACGGCGGAGCAACTCCTGGCAAGTAAGACGGGCTCTATGGTGGCAGCAAGCCCACTACCGGGCTGCCGGCGCCTGTCACTCAAGGCAAAGGGGAGGGCTTGCTTCCCTCCCCTCCTGTATCTCGAGAAATCAGTCTACCTGTCGACCTTTTCCTTGAATTCTTTGCCAGGTGCAAACGCGGGCACTTTCTTGGCTGGAACCTTGATCTTTTCGCCGGGCTTTTGTGGGTTGTTCGTTTCCCGAGCATTACGGCTGCGGCGTTCAAATGTGCCAAATCCAACCAGAGTCACGCGATTGCCGCGAGCTACTTCTTCAGTAACAACATCTGTGAAGGACGCGAGAAATTCTTCTACTGCCTTTTTGGTGCTGTTGGTGCGAGCGGCGATTTCTGCAGCGAGTTCTGCTTTATTCACTGAGTCTCCTCCTGTGTCTACGAGCTGGTAAATCCACGTAGAGGGCAAGGATACAGCACCGGACACCCAAGAGACAAGAGAATGTGCATAAAATGTGCATCTTGATGACGTTATTTCCAAATTGCGCCAAGCTCAACCCTGGAGATGCCAACTAATACACGCATTCGGGACACGATTGAGTTTTGGTTTTGCAAGGGCGGTGATAAAAGTTGCGTTCTCATCTTTTTGAACACGTAGCAAACCGCATTACAAGCCAATCCGATCCTCGTGCCCTGAGCTGCCGAGAGTCGAACAGGCGGCCGCAACAATCGCACGATCAGGAGGCGGTTGTCTGTTTTCACTGGAGAACGTCGCCAGCACTGGCCAAATGTATCTGAAAAACTTAGCTGGAGAGCGTGAAAACGTAGATAAACTGGGAACAACTATAATACTGATTCTTCAGTACTACCTACTAGGGATGCCGAGTTGGGAAGAAGATCTTCAGCGCTCACTGCAGTCGATTCCAGGAAAGCTGCCTTCATAGCAGCAAATGCGGCTGAAGATAAGAAAGCGAAAGGAACCCTGGTATTGGATGTAAGGCAGGTAACACTTCTGGCGGACTACTTTGTAATCACGGGGGGAGATTCTGCAAGCCAGGTCAAGGCGATTGTCGAGTCGATAGATGAAAAGCTTGCCCCGCACGGTTGCAAAGCGCTGGGGATAGAAGGCAAGAAGGATGCCAGATGGGTTTTATTGGATTATGGGGACATCATTGTCCACGTTCTACAGGAGAAGGAGAGGAGCTTCTACAAATTGGAACAATTCTGGAACCACGCTTTGATTGTTGACCGGCGTGAATGGGAATCAAGGGAGTAAGCGCAAAGCTTACGGGTTAAGGTAAGGGCACACGAGATAACTTGGGGGTTGGGGCGTACCTATGAGCTTCAGGACCAGATTACAGGGGTTTGTAGAAAATCGGCAGAAGATTCAGATTTGGTACGGAATGGGTTGTCATAACACGGTTACTGGCCGCGTTCTGGCTGTCGATCATGATCACATCGACGTCGAATCCTATTCTCACGAAAGCGACGGGCAGATACATATACGCCGCATCCTAGTGCCATTGCATCTCATCCTGCACATCGACATCACCTCGGCCGAGATCGAGGAAGAAGATGAGAGCTTCAATCTGCCCGAGCAAAAGGACAACAAGAATCAGAACGCCTCCTTGTCAGTAATTGATTTGCCGGACGCTCCGCGAGGATACGGTGTCCGAGTTCTTTCCCAGCTCAACGCCTCCTACTCGAATCGGTTTTCTCGCATGGCAGCCGGGCCGGGCGGTGTGTATTTCGCTTGCGACGGATCGGTCTGGTTTGTAGACAGCGCCGGACAACTCACTGAATATGCCAGAATTCGAGGCAATAGCACGATTTCCGGTTTGCGCTTCGACAGGAAGGGAGTCCTTTATGTAGCCACCATTCAGGGCACCGTTTATCGCATAGACCCCAATAAGAGCGGGCGTATTCTGGCGCAACTGGATGGCAGCATGACGGGTGGAGGAACATTTCTTTCCGATCTGGCCATTGGAACACGGGATGAAATCTATGTCTCAAACTTCCCATCCAACACTGGTGGCATCTTCAAGATAGATCGTACCGGCGAATATGAAGTGCTGATCGGCGGTCCAGGTCATGGGACGCAAGGCTTGCTCTTGGATTCTGACGGTTTTCTCTGGTGCCTGGAGCATGCCACCGGATCGGTCGTTAAGCGTTCTCTCGATGGTCGTGAGGTGGCACGGATTCAAGTAGCCGAGCCGGAGAGCTTTAATTTCGCCGATGGCTACGATGGCAATTTGTCAATGGATAGCTTGGGTCGCATTTATGTGACCGCAGGAAGAGCTGGCTGTGTATTCAGAGTTAACCGGGAAGGCCGAAGCGAAACATTCCTCTCCGGCTTAATCAATCCAACTGGTGTCGCTTTTGGTGCCGACGGTGCTCTCTTTGTTCTTGAAGCCGGACGCTCCCGTGTCCTCAAGGTGGCGGCCCTTGATAAGGCAGATCGCACTGCGTCTGCGACGGCACTCAGTTAATCTTGCCTCTCTCCGGCTCTCGACATGCTTCTTGACTGCTTGCAGTCAACCGAGATCGGTTCGCCTAAGAGCTTCCTAAGAGCTTGCCACACTCGGCCGCATCGCCTTAGCGCTTCGCGCCTACGAGCCGCGCTGTCTCCTCGCCCTTATAAAGGGAGTCGATAACGGTCTTGTATCTCTTGGCTACTACGCCGCGCTTTATCTTCAGGGTGGCGGTCAATTCGCCTGCTTCGACGGAAAGGTCCTGCGGCATGATGTAGAACTGCCCCACTTTCTCGTAGTCGGCAAGCGGCTTCAGACAGAGGTCTATCTCCTCGCGCAAGAACTGATGCAATTCAGGCAAGCGGGTCAGATCTTGATAGCTCTTAAAGCTCCAGCCTTGCTCTGTTGCATAATCGACCACGGCCTGTTCATCCAATACAAGCAGAGCGACGAGCTGTTTCTGTCTATCTCCAAAGACCACTGCCTGATTGACGAACGGCACTGTCTTCAGCTCGGCTTCCACTTTCTGAGGAGCTATATTCTTGCCGGAGGAATTAACGATAATGTCCTTCTTGCGATCGGTGATCTTGAGGTAGCCGTCACCATCTACGATACCAATATCGCCCGTCTTGAACCAGCCGTCGACAAAGGCTTCTTCCGTGGCGGTTTCAGCATTGAAATAACCTGAGAATATGGAAGGTCCCTTCAAGAGGATTTCGCCGTCTTCGGCAACTTTCATTTCCACCGAAGGAAGGGCCGGACCTACAGTCCCTGGCTTGATGCGCTCCACTCGATTAACAGCCGCCGGAGCCGCTGTCTCAGTAAGTCCATAGCCCTCGAGAGTGGCAATACCTATGGCGTTGAAGAATTCAATCACCTGCGGGGTTGCCGGAGCGCCGCCGCTGACGATAAGCCTCAGGTTCGGTCCGATCCTCTCTCTCAACTTCTTGAAGACTATACGTTCTGCCACCCAATGCTTGGCTTTGAGACCAATGCGGGGCTCTTTCCCCTGAGCCTTATGGCGGACAATCTCCACGCCGACATTGATTGCCCAATCGATAAGATCGCGGGCCCGACCAGATGCGCCTTCAATGCCGCTACGCACCTTTGCATAAATCTTATCCAGAACGCGAGGAACGACAATGATCATGGACGGCTTCACCTCCGCCATGTTCTTCGCCATCGTTTCAATTCCTTCAGCAAAGGCACAAACGCCACCGGAATGCATCCAATAAAACTCACCGGCCACTCGCTCGAGCACATGTGACATTGGCAAATAAGACAGATAAACGTCGTTTTCGTTGATGGGGATGATCGTCGTCAGATCTTCAAGCACGGTGATCACGTTTTTGTGCGTCAATGGCACACCTTTTGGCGTGCCGGTCGTGCCGGACGTGTAAATGATTGTGGCCAGATTATCCAAGCCAATCTCCGCTGTCCTGGCGGTGACCAAAGTTGGCTTTGTCACTGCCAAGTCATGCCCCGCAGCTGTCAGTTCTTCCAATCCTATTACCAGTCCATCGGGAACGCCCTCCTCTTCCACAAATTCGCTCAAGGAGCGCCCCTTCGTTAATCCCGATAAGAGAACGATTGTCTTCACCGAATGAGCAACTTTCGTCGCTGCGAGAGTCTTTCTGAGCAGTGATTCGTTTTGCACAAAAACGACTTTTGCCTCTGAATTGCTCAAAATGAACTCAATGTCTTTCTGTGAGCTTGTGGGGTAAATAGGCACAGAGACGGCGCCATTAGATATGGTGGCAAGATCGACTGCCGCCCACAGGTGCGAAGTCTGCGACAAAATAGCTACACGCTCGCCTGGTTGCAAGCCTCTGGCCGCCAATCCAAAAGCGATCTCTCTGACGAAGGCGGCAAAACCTGCCCAGCTCATTCCACGATAAGCCGACTTGCCTTCCTTGAAGCGAACCGCTTCCCTATCGCCCAGCTGAGACGCCCTGAAGTAAAAAATTGATGCGAGGCTCTTATTCACGACCTGCCCCCCGATTGGTTTTTACAACGCCGTCCCCAACGCACAATATGAGACCGACGAAAAGTTTGACGTCATCATATTATATAGGGTTCCCAACAGGCTGCTTAAGCTTTTACGAAGAAGGTGAAGAAATCCTGATAATCTTCTCCTTCAAAAAAATCTAATCATTGGCTGGCTGCCGAAATGGCGAACTGGTGAGGTGTCTGGGAGTTGCTCTCACTGGATGTGTGGTACTGGAGCTGGTATCAGATGCTGCCGATTTTTTGCGCAGCCGCTCCCGCTGTACCATTTTCCGGTACGCCAGAACCGTATTTCATCGCTACTCTTGCAGCGACCTCCACAGTGCGTTTGCTTAGAACATCCACAGTTGCGGCTAAGAGCGCAAAGTACGGGAGTGCGAAGTAAGGGAGCGCAAAGAAAAGGGCCGCAAAGTACGGGAGCGCAAAGTGCGCACCTTCTCTCGCTATCCGGCAATGAGCTTGTTGGGTGCGGTTTCTGCGATCCATTCCAGAGTGCGATCGCACAGATGATCGAGGACGGGGTCAAACATGAGGTCGTGCCATGCCTCAGGATAGTGGTGTTTGTGCTTGGCCGGACAGGTGAGGCGGTCAAAAACAGCCTCGCTGACCGTATTGTTGACTATCCTTTCCACGCCGGCAGTAAACATCAAAACCGGGCAAGGTGCGCTTTTCACTCTGGTTTGAACATCTCGCGACAATTTGAGCAGTTCAAGCATCATCTTGGCAGGGAGTTTGAAACGACGCTCCGGATCAGCCTCCAGCCATTTGCGCACGCCAACCTCGCGCGTGACCATATCAACCGCATAAGGCAAAGCAACTTCTGTCTCGGGTGACGTCAGCGCCGTCCAGATTGTTCTTAAGCGGTATTGCCAGTGGAATGTTTCGGGGTGTCCGTCAAAGCCTGGCGAGAAAAGAACCACACCAGCGGGCTTCACCTGGTGTGCAATACGCAACGCCACCAAGGCTCCCATGCTGTTTCCCATTACATAGATGGGCTTATCGCCAACCAAGTCGCGCAAGTAATCGTAGGCTCTGACCGCATCCTCGAGCCACTGTTTGCCCGACATGAATTGCTGGTCGTTTCTTCTGCCGAAACCAACTTGATCGTAAGCCAGCGCCAAGAGCTGCCTTACCTTGAGCCTTCGCCCCAGGGCTTCAAACCAGCCAGAATGGGCTCCAAGCCCGTGGATCAGCAAGCATGCTGCCCGGCATTCTGTCGCCGTTCCCCAGGTTCTGCCCGTCAACACAAGAGCTTGATAGCCTTTGCGTCCGTCCGCACGCTGACCGTTGGACGACTCATCTTCCGGCACAATTTCCAAGAACGAACCGGTTGGAGTAAGGTTGATCTCTTGAGGCATAGATGCAAGTTATTATAACTTCGTTAGCTTCTGCAAAAGCAAAATTGTGAATCGGTAAGAGATTAGATGTCGGAGCTCGATATTCAGGATGCCGCAACCCAGACAAGAGCCACCAAAAGTGGTTTCAAGTACTGGCCTGCCGTGCTTTTAACGACAATCTTTCTGCTTTTCCTGGGACTGGCGGTTTACCTGGGGCGACCC